>CAMKEK010000012.1:0-16739 GCA_946411545.1 uncultured Clostridia bacterium | reverse complement strand
CCCTCTGGCCCGAAGAGCTGGGCATCACCGCGGAAGCCGAGTCCTTTAAGGACTACACCGACTGGTATGTTTCCGCCAACACCGGCATGGGCGCCTGCCTTGTGATGGCAGAGCAGATGGGCGCTTATATTCTCACCGACAAGGCCACCTTCCTTACCTTCCTTGCCAACGACGGCGTCATGTAAGCCACGGGTCAAATCAGGATTCTCTTGATTTGTCTCTGAACATCAAGTAAGATAGCCTTGGGGTATTCCCCAGGGCTATCCTTATCTGTCTCTGTCAGGAGTGTTGGAATGGGTACCGCAATCCAAAAGGCAATCGCTCTGATCTTTTCGTCAGATCCGGAGCTTCTGAATATTCTCTCCACAACGGCGCAGCTGTGCCTTACAAGCTCGGTGCTGGCGCTGCTGATCGGCCTGCCTGTCGGCATCGCATTGGGAGCCGGTCGCTTTCCCGGCCGCGGCGTGCTGGTCGTGCTCAACCGCACGCTCATGGGCATGCCTCCTGTGGTCTGCGGTCTTCTGTTCTATATGCTCTTCTCCGGAGTCGGTCCCTTTCGCCACCTGAAATTGCTCTTCACCGTAAAGCTCATGATCATCGCCCAGGTGGTACTCATCACCCCCATCGTCATCGGCAACATGGAAACCTATGTGGCGGAGATCGCCCCTTCCCTTCGGGAAACTGCCCTGGGTCTCGGCTTCGGCTGGGGAAAGCGCTTTCTCCTGCTGGTGAACGAATGCGTCTATTCCATTTTCTCTGTCTACCTGCTGGCCTTTGCCCGCGCGATTGCCGAAGTGGGTGCGGTTTCGATGGTGGGCGGCGCCATCGCCTGGAAAACAAACGTCATGACCACCGCCATCATGCAGTACACCAACCGCGGGAACTTCACCCTCGGCATCGCCCTTGGCCTGATCCTGATGCTGCTGTCCCTCGCGGTCAATATTGCCGTTTCCCTGATGCAGAGGAGGCTGAGCCGATGAAGATTTCCGCCTTTTCCAAAAGCTACGGCAGCCGCACGGTTCTGCACGTTCCGGATCTGGAGCTGCCGGACGGCCGCATCACCGCCGTCATCGGGCCGAACGGCAGCGGCAAGTCCACTCTGGCCAAAATCCTGGCCGGCATCGAGTGTTCCGATCAGAAGCGTTCCCCGCTCACGGCCCTCTCTGTCGGCTACATGCCGCAGAAGAGCTACGCCTTTCGCATGAGTGTCGCACGCAACCTTGCCCTCAACGGCAGTGACCTCGAACGCCGGGAAAAGCTTCTCCATGGCCTGCAGATCGACTCGCTGTCCCGGCATTCCGCAAAGCGGCTCTCCGGCGGTGAGACTGCCAGGATGGCCCTGGCACGCCTGTTGATGCGCGACTATAAACTGCTGATTCTCGACGAACCGACCGCCTCCATGGATGTAGAATCTACCCTGGCCGCTGAGAGACTGCTCTCGGACTACTGCCGCGACACCGGTGCCGGGATTCTGCTGGTAACGCACAGTCTTCAGCAGGCCCGCCGCATCGCGCAGCATGTCCTCTTCCTTCATCAGGGCGAACTCCGGGAACAGGGTGAAGCTTCGCGGCTTCTCTCTTCTCCCGAGACGGAGGAGCTCCGTCGTTTCCTCGAGTTCTACGGAATCTGATTCTCCCTGTTCTTAAGAGTATCCATAACAGTTTCAGGGCTGTACGGCATTTTTTGCCGTACAGCCCTGAGCTTTTTGATTTCATGATACTGATCTGCAGCGTTTCTCATCCGCCGGCCACCGCCGGGAAGAGATATACCGTATCTCCGTCCCGGAGCTTTGCCTGCGGAGTGACCTGCTTCCCGTTCACGGCGACCTGGCAGCATTTCAGTGTCTTCTCCGTGATACCGCTGTCAGGCTTCTGTTTCCGGATTTCCGCGAGAATAAGCGGATACAGTGCCCGGACGCTGACCGCTTCGGCGGTGAGTTCTTTGACACCGCTTTCCAGGCGCAGGGTTCCGAAGAGTTTTACCGTCACCATCAGCGGATCCCCAGCCGCCGCAGTTTCTTCTCTCCCGGCAGGCCATTCTTTCCCCAGCCGCGGGCACGGTAATAGGTTCGCTTCATCTGCTCCAGCGGCACCCGGGTCTTCGGGTTTCCGGGGTCCTGCAGCGTGTCGGTCAGGCGCTTCGGCAGCTTGTCGTTGGCGGCACTGACGCCGAAGCGGGCATTCACCGCGCGCTCCACATTGTAGCTCCGCTCGCCGATCCGGATGAATTCCCCCAGGCTCAGCTTCATCCCCGTGGTGTATCGGAGCTCTGTCGGATACGGGATCAGAGGGATGTTGAAGCAGGCGATCTCCGGAATTTTGTTGTAGATCCGCACGGCAGGTCCCGTAAAGGGGACAACAGCGTTGATGACCCGCTGAAGAATTCCGTTCGGATTGCGGACCATGAAAGCCGGAACCGCTCCATATGACGTAAAGAGACACTGACCGCCGCAGGAAATCGCTTCCATCAGATCCTGCATCACCATGCAGAGGTCCGCCTTCCCGTGCGGAGTCTGTCCGTTCACATTCATGCCCAGGCCCTCGAGCACGACGAGGTAACCCCCGTTCAGGTGACATCCGCCCCGGTTGGCGACGGCATAACCGAGTCCCTGTCCCACGGCACGGCGCGGCTCATAGGCGGCCAGTTCCATGCCCTTGGACTGAATGGCAAAGTCTTTTCCGCCGTATTTCTCACTCAAGCGCTTGCTCCCTTCGGCTAGTTCTGCACCGATGCCGCGTCGATGGGCAATATCGTCAAAGATCTTGGAAAGGTCTTTCGTCTCTCCGAAGCGCAGGCCGTTCTTCCAGAGTCCCTTCTCGCTGGCCTCCATGGCCCAGGCAACAGTACCCGCGGTTGAGATGGTGTCCATGCCCAGCTCGTCCAGTTCATAATTCCATCGACAGATCTGTTCGAGATTGTCATTCTCAATGTTCCCGCCCAGAAGTCCGAGCGTCTCCAGCTCCGGTCCTTTGACCGTCTTTCCGTCCACCGGCACCCGTCTGGTACAGCGGATCGGGCACGAGAGGCAGCCGCTGTTTGCGGCGGTCAGTTCTTCCGCCAGCGCTTCACCGCTGACCGCTTCAAACTGCTCAAACTGCCCTTTGCCGTAGTTGCGTGTCGAGAGCAGGCCGTGTACCTGCATAGAGCTCACCAGCCCGGCGGTGCCCATCTTCGGCAGCTGCTCCCCGGTCAGGGGGTGGCGGCGGATATCGTTCACCCACTTTTTCCGGTGCGCTGCCGCACCCTCTCTGTCATAGATCGACGGGATCGCATCTCCCGCGGCAGTAATCCCTTTCAGGTTTTTGCTGCCGAAGACGGCGCCCATTCCCGCACGGCCTGCGGCACGTTCCCCGCTGATAACCGAGGCAAAGCGTACCAGGTTCTCTCCTGCCGGTCCGATGCAGATCATTCCGCAGCTGACCTTCTTCCCGTGTTCGGCATTCAGCTTCTCCTGCAGTGCCGCCTGGGTCTCTCCGCACTTCAGATCTCGCAGCTCCTGTGCGTTGTGGAAGATAAACTCACCGTTGTCGATCTCAAGCCAGCTGAGCGTTTCGCATTTTCCCCGGATAATCAGGGCATCGAGTCCGGCTTTTTTGAGATAAAAGCCGAAGTTTCCGCCGCAGTTGGAGGATGAGGTGATACCTGTCAGGGGTGAGAGCGACGAGATGTCAAAGCGGTTGGAGGACGGAGCGCCGGTGCCGGTCAGAGGGCCTGTCGCAATCACGATGAGGTTTTCGGAATCAAAAGGCTTCTCCGCTCCGGTCAGATTGTCATAGAGAATCTTGGATGCCATGGCTTTACCGCCGATGTACTTCTCACGGTCCAGATCGGTCCAGATATAGTTTTCCGTTGTGCGGGCAGCCAGATCCAGCAGCAGGACCTTCCCCATGTATCCGCAGTAATTTGTCATCGTTATCTGCTCCTTCTGAGAGGATGCCTCTATCATATCCCAAAACTCGCGGAAATGGAAGAGCCATCTCTTTCCGGCGGACCGAAAGAACCCGGAAAACATCCTTGCGGTTTTATCTCTCCGGTGGTAAAGTAGCATCATCAATGATCCGGAGGAACTCCACATGTTGAAAAAGCCTGATTTCCGCTCTTTCCAGGCCGTCATCTTCGATATGGACGGTGTGATTTTCGACACCGAGCACCTGGCCATGCGTCTCTGGATTCAGGCCGCCGACGAACTCGGTATTCCGGGCATTGCAGAGGTCTATCCCTCCGTCATCGGAACCACCACCGTCCGCACCCATGAGATTCTCACCGAGCGCTATGGTAGCTCCTTCCCGCGGGAGGCCTTTGACAGCCGGATCCGCGATTTGTACCATGAGCACTATGAGCGTGAAGGGCTCCCCGTGAAACCGGGTGTGGCGGAGCTGCTCTCTTCTCTGGCGGCGAACCGTGTTCCGCTGGCCCTGGCATCCTCTACCCATAGTGATCTGGTCCGACGGGAACTGCGGGATGCCGGATTTCTGGACTATTTTGACGTTGTGATCGGCGGAGACATGGTGACACACTCCAAGCCGCACCCGGAGATTTTCCTCCGGGCAGCTGAGGCGCTGCATGCTGCGCCGGAAAACTGTTACGTGATTGAGGACTCCTTCAACGGGATTCGGGCCGCTGCGGCTGCCGGCGCCCATCCCCTGATGGTCCCGGATCTGCTGCAGCCGACGGAAGAGATCCGCGCACTCACGGAACAGGTCTTTCCGTCCCTGTACGAGCTTCTGTCCTTTCTCCTTCCATCCGGGGCTTTCCGTGCCTGATACCGGGCGCTGTCAACCCGGGCTCTCTGCGGCGAGAGCCCGGGTTGGTTTTTCTATCATTAGAACGTTTTCATCTTTGTTATGGGCATCTAACTTTTTCCTTGACTTTGCTCTTTCCGTGTGATATTCTCAAATATAGTTAGATTAAGCTCACTGAGGTGACCAAGTTGCTGCCTGAGAATGATGAAATTCAGATCGCTCTGCTCAAGAGCGGCAAACAGCAGTTTCTGGCACATGGCTTTGACCGCGCGTCCCTCCGTGTGATCTGTCGGAACGCCAACGTTACAACCGGTGCCTTTTATTCTCACTTTGATAAGAAAGAGGATCTGTTCTGCGCCATTGTGGAGCCGACGGTCTCGGCGTTTCGGGAGCTCTTCGACACTGCTGCAGGTCGGGAAACCGTCGATCTCGGCAGTGCCGAGATGGAACTGCGTTCAATCACCTTTGCCCGGGCTCACCGGGACGAATACCGGCTTCTGCTTGACTGTGCGGATGGAACAAAGTTTGCCGGCTTCCGCAAATGGCTGACGGAGGACTGCTTCTATCCGAAGTATCAGGCCCTTTTCGACCGAAGCGCCGGAAAGCCGGTGGACTCGTCTCTGGTCAGGATCATTCTCCATATGAAGCTGGACGAATATACCGACCTCATCTATGGCGATTACACAGAGGAGGAAGTCCATCGCCTGGTCGACCGGATAAGCGTTTTTTCCAGAACCGGGTTTCAGGCCCTGATGCGTCTGCTCCGGGAGGAAAATTCGCCCCACAGTCCCATCCTATCGTCAAAGTAATCCAAATAAGTTGCCGGACAGGGAATTCGCTTCTCTGTCCGGCTCGTTTTCTATTCTGTTTTCAAGCCTCAGGTCTCCTCACGGATCTCCAGTGTATAGCCCATGCGGCGCACTGCCTTGATCTCCAGGTTGGACCCGATGCTGCGGAGTTTTTTCCGCAGAAATCCCACGTATACCTCCACATGGTTCTCCACCGCGTTGGAATCATATCCCCAGACGCGCGCCAGAATCACTTCCTTCGAGAGCAGTCTGTCCTTCGCCTGCAGAAGCAGACGCATCACTTCAAACTCCTTCGCCGAGAGCCGCACGCTTTGATCTCCCGAGACCAGTTTACCCGAGGCAAGAACCAGCCGGGTATTCCCGTAATACGGCTCTTCCGCCTGGTCCGTGATCCGCTGCAGCAGCGCATCGACACTGGCGAGCAGCTCTCTCACATCATACGGCTGCAGCAGGAAATAATCCACGCCGGATTTCATGCCCTTGATCCGATCCTCCGTTTCGCACTTCTTCATCACCAGGATGATCGGCATCCGGCAGTGCTTGATGCGGAGTGAACGGGCGATTTCAAATGCACTTTTTTCTGACAGATCCGAATCGAGAATCAGGAGATCATAGATTCCCAGCTCCGCATATTCTTCTCCGATCTCTCCGCTGAAAACTGTTTCCGTTTCCAGGTTTTTGATCTGCAGCTGCTGCTCGATCTCACTTGCGACCGCTTTGTTTTCGGAGATGATCAAAATGCGCATAATTACCCCAGCTTTACTAATTTTTATTCATGTTAATGCATTATACACTCTTTTTCTGAATTTTTTCTGAAAATTACGCCCAAATAGCAGTTTTTTTGCGAATTTTTTTTGAACATTTTTGCGCAGGTTGTCCTAACAGCTGTTTTTCATATGGAAATCCCGTGCGTCAGACGGAAAGCACATCGATATTTCCTCTGAGCGGATTTCCGGCCCCTGTTTTTTACAAATATTGCTTTTCTTCTGCCCCGGTCTGTGTTATGCTTAATGAAACCAAGAGAAATCATAATCGATCACTTATGATTTCCGCGGCAAAAGTATTTTACATCCCGGTGGAAATCCGCTATTCTGAGACCATTATATTATTATCTTTTCAGGAGGACGATCATGGCATTCAAAACCGATATCGAAATCGCCCAGGAAGCAAGTCTTCAGCCCATCAACGCCATCGCGGCATCCCTCGGCATTCCCGACGACGCCGTCGAGAATTACGGCAGGTACAAGGCCAAGCTGGATCTCCACGCACTGAAAGATCTCCCGGAAAAGGGCAAGCTCATCCTCGTCACCGCCATCACCCCGACGCCGGCCGGTGAAGGGAAAACCACCACCTCCGTCGGCCTCACCGACGGTCTGCGCAAGATCGGAAAGAACGCCGTTGTCGCGCTGCGCGAGCCCTCTCTCGGCCCGGTCTTCGGCGTCAAGGGCGGTGCAGCCGGCGGCGGCTATGCCCAGGTTGTTCCCATGGAGGATATCAACCTCCACTTCACCGGTGACTTCCATGCCATCGGCGCGGCCAACAACCTTCTGGCTGCCATGCTGGATAACCACATACAGCAGGGCAATGCTCTCGGCATCGATCCGAAGCAGATCACCTGGAAGCGCGCCGTGGACATGAATGACCGTCAGCTCCGTCATATTGTCGACGGGCTCGGCGGGAAGGCGCAGGGCGTTCCCCGTGAGGATGGTTTTGACATCACGGTTGCCAGTGAGATCATGGCCGTGCTGTGCCTCGCTGCGGACCTGATGGACCTCAAAGCCCGTCTTGCCCGGATCATTGTCGGCTACACCTACGATGGCAAGCCTGTCACTGCTCACGACCTGAAAGCCGAAGGCGCCATGACCGCTCTGCTCAAGGACGCCATCAAGCCGAACCTCGTCCAGACGCTGGAGGGGACTCCCGCTTTTATTCACGGCGGTCCCTTTGCCAACATCGCCCATGGCTGCAACTCCGTCTCCGCCACCCGCACGGCTCTCAAGCTGGCGGATTATGTGGTCACGGAAGCGGGTTTCGCCGCCGACCTTGGGGCGGAGAAGTTCTTCGATATCAAGTGCCGTGTCACCGGTCTCCGGCCGGATGCCGTTGTGGTCGTCGCGACGGTCCGAGCTCTGAAGTATCACGGCGGTGTGCCCAAAGCTGATCTGAACAACGAGAATCTCGAGGCTCTGGAAAAGGGTCTGCCCAACCTGCTGCAGCATGTCGGCAATATCAAGGATGTTTTCGGTCTGCCCTGCGTCGTGGCCATCAATGCCTTTCCGACAGACACGAAGGCCGAGCTGGATCTCGTTGAAGCAAAGTGCCATGAGCTGGGCGTCAATGTTGCCCTGTCCGAAGTCTGGGCCAAGGGCGGCGAGGGCGGCAAAGCGCTGGCCAAAGAGGTCGTCCGCCTTTGCGAGGAGCCGAACCATTTTGATTTCAGCTATCCGCTGGATCTCAGCATTGAAGAAAAGCTTGAAGCCATTTGCAAACGCGTCTATCACGCCGACGGTGTCGCGCTGACCCCGAACGCGAAAAAGCAGGCCCAGCAGCTGACCGAGCTCGGCTTTGCCGGTCTCCCCATCTGCATGGCCAAGACCCAGTACTCCTTCTCCGACGACGCGGCCCTTCTGGGGGCACCCAAGGGCTTTACCGTCACCGTACGGAATCTGAAGGTCTCTGCCGGCGCCGGGTTTATCGTCGCTTTGACCGGCGACATCATGACCATGCCGGGTCTGCCGAAGGTTCCCGCTGCCGAGAAGATCGACGTGGATGAAAACGGCCGCATCTCCGGTCTGTTCTGAGTCGCAGGAGCATGGCCGAACTGTTGAAAGGCGCGGCGGCCGCCGCGGCGATCACAGAAGATCTGATCGTCCGAACCCGGCGGCTGAATGAACAGGGCATCATTCCCTGTCTGGCAATCCTGCGCGTCGGGGAACGGGTCGATGATCTGAGCTACGAGCGCGCCGCCCTCAAGCGCGCGGAGAAGATCGGGCTCCGGACCGTCTGCGTGACGCTGCCGGCATCCTGCACCCAGTCTGAACTGCTCTCCGCCATCGAGGGGATCAATCGCGACAGCTCCGTTCACGGCTGTCTGATGTTCCGTCCTCTGCCGTCTCATCTGGATGAACTCGCCGCCTGTGAGGCCTTGCTTCCGGAAAAGGACATCGACGGCAGCACGCCCCGCTCGCAGGCTGCGGTTTTCTCCGGAAAGGGCCGGGGCTTTGCCCCCTGCACCGCCCAGGCCTGTATGGAACTTCTGGATTACTATGGGGTTTCTCTCCGGGGGAAGAACGTTGCCGTCATCGGGCGCAGCACCGTGATCGGAAAGCCCGTCTCCATGCTGCTGCAAAACCGGGATGCCACCGTCACCATGTGCCACAGCTGGACGACAGATATCGCCGGGATCTGCCGCAACGCGGATATCCTTGTGGTCGCCGCCGGAAAGGCGGGCCTCGTGGACCGTCGTTTCGTCCATCCCGATCAGATCATCGTCGACGTCGGCGTCAATGCCGCTCCGGGCGGCGGGATCTGCGGAGATGTCCGTTTTGACGATGTGGAACCGATCGTCCGGGCCATCTCACCGGTTCCCGGCGGAGTCGGCTCCGTCACCACGGCGGTGCTGTGCAAGCACGTGATTGAAGTCGCAGAGGCAAGCAAAGAAAACGCTTGACAAAGCCTGAGTTTTCCTTTATATACAAGATGCATTTGCTGTCAGAGCTGATCAAGTCTATTGATTGGCACCCGTCTTTTGGTTGGATTATCAAAACCAATTCCTCAGCATTTGTTGTCAGAGTAGAATCCGTTTTTTCCCGGCACCCGCCCTCCGGGCGGGTTGCCCGGACCATTTCCCTGCATTTGTTGTCAGAGTAGAACAAGCGCGTTAAGTGCCGGCGGATGGGAGGTCGCCGCCGGACGAAGCACAGTTTTGTGCGCGGTGCTTGTTCGCATCCGCTGCCACCGGAGGAATCCTGTCCCCAACAGCTCCTTTCGTGGCACTCCGTCATGAAAGGAGTTGTCATATGTTCAAGCAGAAGTTTACCACCCGCACCCTCACTACCCTCGCCATGCTCATCGCCATCGAGGTCATTCTGTCCCGCTTCCTCTCCATCAACGCCTGGAACATCAAGATCGGCTTCGGCTTTGTTCCGGTGGTGATCGCCGCCATTCTCTACGGTCCTCTGGCCGGGGGCATCGTCGGCGCCCTCTCTGATTTCATCGGGGCACTGCTCTTCCCCATCGGCACCTATTTTCCCGGCTTCACCCTGACAAGTTTTCTGATGGGCATGATCTTCGGGCTTTTTCTGTATAAAAAGCAGGGCTGGCTGCAGGGACTTGCCGCCGTCGGCATTAATCAGTTTATTCTCGGACTGTTCCTGAATACCTTCTGGATTTCCGTGCTCTACGGCTCTCCTTATGTTCCGCTCCTGGCGACGCGTGTATTTCAGAGCATTCTCCTCACCGTCGTCCAATTGATCTGCATTCAGCTCATGGTTCCGATTCTGAACCGCTATGGGAAGAAGGTCTCTGTCACATGACCCCGCAGGAAGCCATTTCATACATCGAAAACTATACCTGGAGCACCACGCGTCTCGGCCTTGGCAGGACGCGTGCGCTTTTACATGCCATCGGAGATCCGCAGAAACAGCTGAAGTTCATCCATGTCGCCGGAAGCAACGGCAAGGGCTCCACCTGTGCCATGCTGGATGCGATTCTCCGCCAGGCGGGGTATCGGACCGGGCTTTACACGTCCCCCTATATCCAGGATTTCTGCGAGCGCATGCAGGTAAACGGACGGAACATTCCGGGCGCGGATCTCGCGCGGATCACAGAGCAGGTTCGGATTCACGCCGACGCCATGGAGGACCACCCCAGCCAGTTTGAGCTGGTGACCGCCGTCGCCATGCAGTACTTTCTGGAAGAGCACTGCGACATCGTGGTTCTCGAAGTCGGTATGGGCGGTACCCTTGACTCCACCAATGTCATCGACTGTCCTGAGGTCGCCGTCATCACCAACATCGGCCTGGAGCATACCGAATATCTCGGGAATACCCTGTCTCTGATTGCCGGGGCCAAGGGCGGCATCATCAAGCCCGGCTGTACCGCCGTGCTGTATGACTCGGAGCATGAAACCATGGAAACCCTACAGCGGATCTGCCGGGAGCAGCGTGTTCCCTATCGAATCTCCCGTGAAAGCGATCTGCAGAGTCTCCACCATGATCTGAACGGTCAGCACTTTGCCTGGAAGGGAAAGGAATACCGGCTCTCCCTTCTCGGCGCCCATCAGCTGCGCAACGCGGCTGTCGTTCTGGAGACGCTCCATGCGCTGCGCGAGCGCGGCTGGTCCGTTCCCGAGGAAGCCGTTGCCTCGGGGCTCCGCGATGTCCGCTGGCCTGCCCGCTTTGAAATTCTCCGGCGAGAACCGCTCTTTCTTCTGGACGGCGGACACAATCCCCAGTGCGCGGAAGCGCTGGCCCGGAATCTGGCAGATTATCTCCCCGGCCAAAAGCTCACCTTCCTGATCGGTGTCCTGGCGGATAAAGACTACACCCGAATGCTGGACCTGGTCACCCCCTATGCGAACAATTTCATCTGCGTCACGCCGGACAGTCCCCGCGCACTGAACGCCGATGCTCTCGCCGGAATCATCGCGGCACGGGGCTTGCCTGCCGCAGCCTGTGAAAGCATCGAAGACGGGGTGCGCCTCGCGCTGGACCGTGAGGGACCGGTCATGGCTTTCGGCTCTCTCTATCTGGCGGGGCATGTCCGTACCGTCTTTCCGCGCCTGCTCAAGAAGAAGCAGCGCACCGCCGTTCTGAAGGCGCGGGACGCCCTCCCCGCCGAAACCCGTGCCGCCGCCTCCCGTACGGTCTGTGAGAAGCTTCTGTCACTGGATGCCTACCGCAGCGCAAAAACGATTTTCCTCTTCCGCGCCTTTCGAAGCGAGCTGGACCTGTCCCGGTTTGCAGAGCAGGCAGAGCGGGACGGCAAGACACTGGTCTATCCTTATTGCCCCGACCGCAGCCATATGATTGCCCTCATGCCGGGAGAAGCCTGGGAGACCGACCGCTTCGGCATCCCGGTCCCGGTTCCGGAACAGTCCACTGCAGTCGATCCGGCCGATATTGATCTGGTGCTCTGCCCCTGTGTCGCCTTCGACAGAGACGGCCGGCGTCTCGGGATGGGCGCCGGATATTACGACCGCTTTCTCCCGCAGTGCCGAAAGGCCGTAAAGATTCTGATCGCCTTTGAAGCCCAGTGTCTGGACCGGGTCTGCACAGAGGCCTTTGACGTTCCAATGGACGCTGTCATCACCGAAGAAAGGACTGATTTTTATGCCTGATTCTCTGGCCGATCTAAGCTGCAGGTCCTTTTCCGAGCAGCTTTTCTCCAAAGCCCCTGTTCCCGGCGGCGGCGGTACCGCGGCCCTGATCGGTTCTCTGGCTGCCTCTCTCGGCGGCATGGCCGCAAACCTCACCATCGGCAAAAAAAAATTCCTCCCCTTTGAGGAGGATCACCGGCGGATCATCGCAGAGGCCGACCGGATCCGCTTACGGCTTCTTACGTTGATGGATGAGGATGCCGCTGCCTTTGAACCGCTCTCCCGGGTCTATTCTCTGGACAGGAGCAGTCCGGGCTATGCGGAAAAGCTCACGGCGGCAACTCTGGCCGCCTGTAAAGCGCCTTTCGAGATGATGCAAAACTGCTGCACGCTGATCGCTCTGCTCGAAGAACTCCGTGAAAAGTGCAGCGCTCTGCTGCTCTCCGATGTCGGCTGCGCCGCCCTGACTGCACGCTGCGCCCTGGAATCCGCATCCATGAATGTTTTTGTGAATACGCGAATGCTTCCGGACTGCACGGAAGCGCAAACGCTGCATACGAAGGCGTGGGCCATGCTGGAGGAATACCTCCCCCGCGCCCAGGCCGTTTCAAACTCTGTGATGGACCATCTGAGGACACCGAAATGAAAAGATCCAAGATATTGCTTTCTGCCATTCTGGCAGGTCTCTGTGTCGGCTTCGGCGGTATTGTTTTTCTGTCGGTCGACAACAAGGTGATCGGTTCTGCTGCCTTCACCATCGGCCTGTTCGTCATCTGCACCTTCGGCTTTCACCTCTTTACCGGGAAGGTCTGCTATGTGCTGCAGAATGACCGGAACTACGCCCTCGATCTCCCCGTGATCTGGCTGGGGAACCTGATCGGCACCGGTCTCACGGCCGGCTGTGCCGCTCTGACCCGCATCGGGCCGGCAGTGCACGAAAAGGCGGTCTCCCTCTGTCAGGTCAAGTTGAACGATGGCCTTTTGAGTCTGTTTCTGCTGGGTGTCCTCTGCAACATCTTCATTTACATTGCTGTCGAGGGATATAAGAGCAATCCCCATGAGCTTGGAAAATACCTCTCCCTCTTCTTCGGCGTGATGGTGTTCATTCTCTGCGGGACGGAGCACTGTGTGGCCGACATGTTCTACTTCTGGATGGCCGGTCTCTGGAGCGGCAGGGCAATCCTCTCGGTCCTCGTGATCTCTCTCGGCAATGCTGCCGGCGGGATTCTCTTCGCGACCCTGCATCGGATTGTCCGCGCGGGATAGCCGAATCGACTCTGCGCGACTATTCTTTGACGCGTTTCGCGGCACGCTGTATTTCTTTCCCAGCCGAAAAAAGAATCCCTTCAGGAACGATCCTGAAGGGATTCTTTTTCGTTTATCCGGTTTCCGGATTCCATTTGACCCCGGATCTGCTCTTGATGATTGTCTCCGGGAGCCGTTCAGCTTTTCCTCGCCTTCAGCTGGTCGATCATTTCGTCACAAACCTCGTCCATGTCTCCCACGATGCCATAGTCGCAGTAGTTGAAGATCTGGGCATTCGGGTTTTTATCGACCGCGACGAACACCTCCGCATCCACCCCGGCCGTGTGGTTTACCGCCCCGGACACACCGAAGCTGATGTAAAGCTTCGTCTTCACCATGACACCGGACTGGCCGATCTGCAGCTTGTAGGGAAGGATTCCGCGGTCATACAGCGGTCTCGTGCAGCCGAGCTTTCCGCCCAGAAGCTTTGCCAGACTGCGGTAGCGCTCCAGGTGTTCCGAATCCTTCAGGCCGTTGCCGACACAGACGATGCAGTCGGCATTCGCGATGTCCAGTTCCGGGTCGGCCTCATCCGGGATAAAGTCGATGTGCCTGCAGCGGATCGCCGCGGGCTCAAAGTCGATTTTCTCGCGGATCACCTCGATCTTCGCTCTTTTCCCTGTCGGCGCGTACTTGAAGGTGCCCGGGCGGATGGTGCCCACCTGGGGCCGCAGGACCGGGACCGTGATGACCGCCATGATCTTTCCGCCGACAGCCGGTTCAATGAACTGAATGTCACCGGTTTCGGGGTCATACTCCAGCTCCATGGCGTCGGAGGTGCAACCGGTCTCCAGCTGCACCGCGAAACGGGGTGCAAAATCACGGCCGTTGACGGTGCCGCCAACAAAAATCGCAGAGGGCTTATACTTGCGCGAAAGCACGGTAAAGGCGTTGGCATAGGCGTCGGTGCTGAAGTATTCATATCCTGTGCCGCTGACAAAAATCAGGCCGTCTATCCCGCACTCCTTCACCTTTTCCACCTCGGCGTCGGGGAGCTCCCCGAGGATCACGGCATAGAGCCGGTCGCCGGTGGTGTCGCAGAGCTTTCGCAGTTCGCAGCACAGTTCCAGCCCGACCGGAGCCGCGGTCACGCCGTCATGCTCGATGTACACCCACATGTTCCTGTAATCGGATTTCTGCATCTGCGTCACCTCCTCAGATCGCGTCTTTTTCCGCCAGGAGCTTCAAAAGCTCGCTGACGTCGGTCTTCGGACTGCCGGTGCGGATCATCCGGCCGGGTTCCGGCAGCTCGGGAGGATAGATTTTCGGCACAATGGTGCCGGAGCCGGGAACGCCGATCTTCTCCGGGTCAAGCCCGTCGATGTCGTTTTCCGTGTAGGTTGTGATCGCTGCTGTCTTGGCCTCGAGATAGGCCTTCAGATTTGGCAGCCGCCCATAGAAGTTCTCCTTTTCCACCGTGATCAGGCAGGGCAGCGTTGCTTCGACGATCTCTCTGCCCGTCTCAAGGGTGCGGGTCGCACGGATCTTTCCGTCCGCGATGCCGTCGATGCTGCAGCAGCAGGAGATCTGGGCCGCGTCGAAACGCTCTGCCAGCTGGGATGCCATCTGTCCGGTGGCGCCGTCCTGGGATTCCTTGCCGCAGAAGATGAGGTCAAACGATCCCTCCATATCGGCCGCTTTGACGATGGCGTAGCTGGTGGAGAGGGTGTCCGCACCGCCGAAGGGACGTCCGGTAATCAGAACCGCCCTGTCGCCGCCGACCGCAAGGCCCTCCCTCAGGGTGCTTTCGGCCATTGGTGGCCCCATGGTGATGAGCGTGATCTCTCCGCCGTATCTTTCCTTGACCTGCACCGCCGCCTCCAGTGCATTGAGATCCAGAGGGTTGGTCAGCGTGGGCACCCCGGTTCGGATCAGGTTTCCGGTTTCCGGATCCATCCGGACAAGGTCAATATCCGGAATCTGTTTGACACAAACGAGTATTTTCAGCATCCCTTACTCCTTTCCGGCCGCAAGAGATTCGTCGCATACCTTGCCGGGGTTCAGAATGCCGTCCGGGTCAAAGACTTTCTTGATCTCTCCCATCAGCCTGAAGACGTCTTCCCCGACGGATTCCTTCAGATACACCATCTTGGCGTGGCCGATGGAATGCTCGCCCGAGACCTGTCCCTCCAGCTCGGCGCACTTGGTATAGGCCTTGTCCATGATGATCTTGACGCGCCTCTTGAATTCCTCTTCCTCCAGGTCGTTTGAGCAGCAGTAGATATGCAGGTTTCCGTCGCCGGCGTGTCCGAAGTTGCGGATGCGGATGCCCCCCTCTTCGCCCAGCCTGCGGATGTAGATGAGAAAGGCGGGAATTTTGTCCACCGGGACCACCACGTCCATTTCGTCGATGAGCTTCGTGTCCGCCTCAATGGCGGTGAGGAAACTGGAGCGCGCAGACCAGGCGGCCTTCTTGGTGGCGGTGGTGGCGACCACCAGAACATCAAGGGCCCCTGCCTCTTCCGCGATCTTTCCGAGCCGGATCAGCTTCTGGTCCAGCTCGTCCTCGTCGCTGCCCACGAAGGTGACCAGCACCGAAGCACCCACGTCCTCGTTGTTCACTCTCTCCGGGAAAATCGGATTGCCGGTGAACGCAGCGGAAGAGGTGACGATATCCGCGTCCATGAATTCGATGGACTGGGGGTCAAGGTTTGCCATCTTGATACGCGGGACGAAATGAATGCAGCTCTCCACATCCCGGAACGGTACCAGGCAGGAGATATCACAGACGGGATTCGGAATCAGCTTCAGGGTCATCTCGGTGATGATGCCGAGGGTTCCTTCCGAGCCGATCATCAGGTGAAGCAGGCTGTAGCCGGAGCTGGTCTTGCAGACGGATTTGCCCAGCTCGACAATTCTTCCGTCTGCCAGCACAACGGTCAGTGCGAGGACATAATCCCTTGTCACGCCGTATTTCACCGCACGCATGCCGCCGGCGTTGGTAGAGATATTGCCTCCGACGGTGGCGGTCTTTTCGCCCGGATCGGGCGGATACATCAGGCCGTGGGCCAGTGCGTCCGCCGCCAGGTCCTTCAACAGAACGCCCGGCTGAAGGCGGACCACCAGGTTGTCCATGTCGTATTCCAGGATTTTATTCATCCGGCGTGTGCAGAGCACCAAACCTCCCGCCAGCGGGACACAGCCGCCCACCAGACCCGTTCCGGCGCCGCGGCAGGTGACGGGAATCCGGTTGGCAGAACAGATTTTCATGATCCCGGAAACCTCTTCGGTGGTTTCCACGTCAACCGCCGCCTCCGGAAAGAATTTTCCGTAAATCGGCATTTCATCGTGGGAGTAGCCGGGGTCAATCGCCTCTCCCGCAAAGAATCGTTTTTCGCCTACCACCGCCTTCAGCTGCGCGGCGATCTCCGGCGTAATCTTGTTGAAGGCTGCCATTTTGCTCCTCCGCTCAGGCCAGCAGATCCGTGAGCCTGCCGTCTGCGCCGATGGCGCCGATCTGACGGGCAAGATCGGTCAGCTCCGCCTCGAGTGCGTCAGAGTAATCGTTGCCGGTGACTTTCCGTTCCTCAATCAGCCGTGCCTCGATCTCACCGGGCATGAAGA
>CAMKEK010000011.1:0-18130 GCA_946411545.1 uncultured Clostridia bacterium | reverse complement strand
TTGTGCCGTCCTTGTAGTCACGCAGCCGGATCACTTCGGTGCCGCCGATGCTGGTGGGCGGATTGCCGCGCAGCTTCTTCATCAGATTCTGCATTTTTTCCAATCCGTCAACGCCCGGCATTACCAGGTTCAGCGTCTTCTCCATGTACCAGCCGTACTTTTCGTAAAGCGCGTGCATCGCATCCAGCAGCGTCATGCCCTTTGCATGATACCAGGCCGCCATCTCGGCGATCAGCATGGAGATCGTCACGGCGTCTTTGTCACGCACATAGTCGCCGACCATGTAGCCGTAGCTCTCCTCAAAGGCGAAAATGTAGTTGAAGCTGTGGGCCGCTTCCCAGGTGGCGATTCTCTCGGCCATGAACTTGAAGCCGGTGAAAGTATCTTCAAAGTGAACGTTGTTGGCCTCCGCCACGGTGCGCGCCATCGGCGTGGACACCAGGCTGCACATGGTTCCGGGGTGCTCCGGCATCGAGCCGGTTGTTTTGCGCGCCTGGATGATGTAGTCCAGCAGCAGAACGCCCATCTGGTTGCCGGTGATGGTGACATACTCGCCGTCGGCATTGCGGACCATGGTTCCCACGCGGTCAGAGTCGGGGTCCGTGCCGATGATGAGATCACTGTCCACCTTTTTGGCCAGATCAACCGCGAGGTAGAAGCCTTCCGGATTCTCCGGGTTCGGGCTTACCACCGTCGGGAAATTACCGTCGATGACCATCTGCTCGGGCACCGGGTAGATGTGTTTCATTCCCAGGCGCTTCAGCGCTTCGGGAACCAGCTTGTGGCCGCAGCCGTGGAACGGCGTATAGACAATGCGGAACTCATCCGCCACCGCCTTGACCGCATCGGGATTGATGGCCTGCTGCATGACCTTCCCCAGGAAAGCCTCGTCGGTCTCTTCGCCGATCACGGCGATCTGTCC
Source organism: uncultured Clostridia bacterium (assembly GCA_946411545.1). Lineage (GTDB taxonomy): Bacteria > Bacillota > Clostridia > Oscillospirales > Oscillospiraceae > Limivicinus. The sequence continues at coordinate 17,208 of CAMKEK010000011.1, read as the reverse complement.
GTTCTTGACAGCCTCTTCATAATTGCAGGTCTTGAAGCAGGTAAACAGGTCCGTCTCCGACATGCGCTTTGCGATTGCGTCGGCATGCTGCGGGGGCAGCTGTGCGCCGTCGGACCAATAGACCTTATACCCGTTGTACTCCTTCGGGTTGTGGCTCGCGGTGACATTGAGGCCCGCGGTTGCGCCGTAGTAGCGCACGGCGAAGCTCAACTCCGGGGTCGGACGCAGTGCGTCGAAAATGCGGACATAGATTCCGTTTGCCGCCATCACCGCCGCAGCTTCTTCGGCAAACTGGCGGCCGTTGAGACGGCAGTCATGCGCAATGACGATGCCCTTTTTCTTGGCCGTCTCTCCTTCGGCGCAGATGACATCGGCGAAGGCCTGGGTTGCATGGCGAATGATGTGGATATTCATGTTGTGCAGGCCGGTTTTCATGGTGCCGCGCAGTCCGGCGGTACCGAATTCCAGCGGGGCATAGAATCTCTCCCGGATTTCTTTTTCATCGCCCGAAATGGCGTTGAGCTCTGCCCATTCCTGTTCGCTGAGCGCCGGGCTGTCCAGCCAGCGCTGATACTCTTCCATGAATGTGTGCATTTCATTCCTCCCGCGTTTGTTGTTTTATTTATGGTATCTGGACCCTTCCTTGATCTGAAACCCGCGATAAATCTGCTCCAGCAGCATAACGCGGGCAAGATGGTGCGGAAAGGTCATTTTCGACATACTCAGGCGAAGGTCCGCTCGATCCTTCAGTTTCTGTGCCAGGCCGAAGGAACCGCCGATCACAAAGCTCAGACGCGGTCTTCCGGAATTCTCCGTCCGGGTCAGCAGCCCTGCAAAGGCTTCGCTGTCCATCTGTCCTCCTTCAATGCAAAGACAGACGAGTGTTCCGTCCTTCAGCAGCTTTTTTTCAATCTGTTCCGCTTCTCTGTTCAGCGCCGCTTCAAGCTCCGCGGCAGAGGGATTCTCTCCGAGGCGTTCCTCCGCAAGCTCAATCACTTCGAGGCGGCAGAAAGCACCCAGCCGCTTGGCATATTCCGCGACGGCTTCGGCATAGAAGCGCTCTTTCAGCTTTCCGACGCAGATCAGGCGGACATTCAGCATCAGGAAACAGAAAAAGTTCTCGCCGTGTAGGCGTCTTCTTCGTCGTAATGCACGCGGATATCCGCTCCCAATGCATTCAGCTTCTCCACAAAGCGCTCATATCCGCGCTCGATGAAGTGGATATCGTCAATCTCGGTCTCACCGGAGGCAACCATGCCCGCAATGACCATCGCCGCGCCTGCACGCAGATCGCAGGCATGCACCGGTGCGCCCGTGAGTCTTCGGCCGCCGTCGATCACGGCCACGCGGCCGTCCACCTGGATTTCCGCCCCCATTTTGCGCAGCTCGTTGACATATTTGAAGCGGTTGTCATAGATTCCCTCGGTGATGACCGAGGTTCCGTTCGCCAGGCAGAGCAGCACGCCGAACTGCGGCTGCATGTCCGTCGGGAAGCCCGGATACGGCATGGTCTTGAGATTGATGCGGCGCAGCGTGGTCGGTCCCTTGACCAGAAGCGCTTCTTCATACTCCTCAATCACGGTTCCGGTCTCGCGCAGCTTTGCGCTGATGCCTTCCATGTGCTTGGGGATGATGTTTTTGATCAGGACCTCTCCGCCCGTGGCGGCCGCGGCAACCATATAGGTACCCGCTTCAATCTGGTCCGGGATAATCGTGTAGGAGCCGCCGTGCAGCTCTTCCACCCCGTTGATTTTGATGGTGTCGGTACCGGCCCCGCGCACATCCGCTCCCATGGAGTTGAGGAAGTTTGCAAGGTCCACGATATGCGGCTCTCTCGCGGCGTTTTCAATGATGGTTCTGCCCTCCGCGAGGACGGCCGCGATCATGATGTTCATCGTTGCGCCGACGGAGACCTTGTCCAGATAAATCCTGGCCCCGTGAAGTCTGCCGTCTATGGTGTCGGCGTACACGAAACCGTTTTTCACGCTGATCTCTGCCCCGAGGGCCCGCATGCCCTTGATATGCTGATCAATCGGCCGCACGCCGAAATTGCAGCCGCCCGGCATTGTGGTTTTCGCACTGCCGAAGCGTCCAAGCATGGACCCGATCAGATAGTAGGAGGCGCGGATTTTACGCATCAGGTCATAGGGGGCATCCTGATACCGTGTATCGGTGCAGTCAATTTCAATTGTGCTTTTATTCAGGTAACTGACCCGCGCCCCCAGCTGGGTCAGGATGGTAAGCAGGGTATCGGTATCGCTGATTTGCGGGATATTCTCAATCCGGCACACACCCTTTACCAGGAGTGCCGCCGGAATAATCGCGACTGCCGCGTTCTTCGCACCGCTGATTTCAACTTCGCCGTGCAGCGTAGCACCGCCGCGGATAATGTACTGATCCATGGAACACCTTCCCATTCGCTCTGGTGTTGTCAAGGCAACACCGGCGAAATATATTACCACAGAATCGCTCAATTGGCAAGCATATTCATTGGATGCCCGAAAGAGCGCATTTTCAGTATAGCATAAAGGTTCCCTTTTTTCCACATGAAACTGCCGAAAAAATAGCCTGAATCTGAAAAATTTTGAGCATTTGCCACAATTTCAAGGCAAAATAGTGTTTCTTTTCCGTCAATCGTTGACAATTTGGTTGCATTATGTAAACGAGGGGCCGGTTTTTCCCTTCCCCTCGTCTGTTTTCCATCTTCCGTTTTGCCGGTTCAGCCCTTCACCGTGGTCAGGAACAGCAGGTATCCATCTCCGTCCCCCGGATATTGGTAATCACCGATGTACTGGTCATTGGTATACGCCGTAAAATCGCCCCAGCGGCATTCAAACGGGAGATATTCCCAGTCTGTCGGAAGCTCTACGGTCTCTCTGCGCAGCTGCCGCTCATAGCCCGAATAGGTCTCCCAGAGCACTTCAACGGTACGAAGCGGTCTGTCCCAGCTGTCCAGGAAGTGATATTCCGTGGGCGCGGCAGAATAATCGAACGCCGTGACGTTGCCCACCTCGCCGTTATCGTACAGGCTCATCACTTCGCGCAGTACCAGGGTTCCCCGGTCAAAGGCGAGCTTCTGCCGGTATCCGCTGCGGTAAACCGCGTCCGCCCAGATCAGGTCGCCTTCGATCCGGTCCAGTGTCAGCGCGCTGGGGCCGTCAAAATAGCTCAGAAGAAAGGTTTCGAGGTTCTGCCGGATCACCGCATCCGCCTCACAGCTGCCGACCTGCGGCCGTATCTGTCCGTCCGTGCTCTGCCCTAACTCGAAATAGCAGGTCTTAAACTGTCCCGTTACGCTCCCGCCGGTCTCGGAGATCATCGCCGGATCCTTTCCGTGCAGGAAGAGCCAGGTCGAATCGTCCGGGTTGAATGTCCGGCTGTAGATCCGCACGCCGGGATACATGGAAAGAACGGTGCTCAGCCGGTTCTGCTCCGTCAGCAGTTCCCAGTCGAAGGTCAGGTCCGGATCCACCTCCGGTACATCTTCCGGAATATTCAGCTCCGTGACCCGGTATGCGAATGCGCTTCCTTCGTCTGTATTCTTCTCAAACCGGAGCCGGAAGGACCGTTCTGCCGCAGCGAGGTAGCCGAAATGCTGGATCACCGTCACGGTCTCTGCCGGGCCCGGTCCCGCCTCAAGGGAGAATTCCAGTTCCACCCCCAGAAGCTCGTCCAGGCGCTGTTTATGGAAGGCGAAATCATAGTTCAGGCTGCCGTCTGCGCTGCGAAGGAGTCTCGGACTTCCCTCGCCAAGCCACAGGTCCGGCTCGCCGATAGGTACCTCGACGCCGATGGAGCGCTGAAACTCTTCCGCCAGGTCCTGCGGCAGGAGGTCAATCCCGTCTACCCGGTACAGCAGCGCCGCATACCATCCGGTCGCATCCCAGGCAAAATACGGCTCCCGGAGATTGATCCGGTCCGTGTCGGAATTCCAGCACATCATCCCCACCGACATAGCCTGCGCCCAGGTGTCCTCCTCCAGGTTTTCGGGCATGGCTGGCGCCCCGTCCGGAGCGGCCCCCACGGGCAGTCCGGGAGATGCGATTCTCGCTTCCGGCGGTTCTGCAAAGGCGCAGGCGCTGCCGCCAAGCAGAAGCAGTGCAAGCAGTATAAAAAGGGACCCGATCAACGGCCGTCTCATTTCAGCCCTCCAGTTTCTCCGAGGCGTTCCTGTCCTGTTTGCCCTTATATGCGAGACACAGCATGGTCAGATCGTCAAACTGCATGGCCTTCCCCGTGAAGGCAGCCACATTTTCCTTGACACCCTGCAGGATCTCTTCGGGGCTTCGGTCCGCCACCGTGTTCAGCGCCGCTTCCATCCGTTCCATTCCGTAAAATTCTCCGTCTGCGTTGTTCGCCTCCGGAACGCCGTCGGTATAGACGAAGATGGCGTCGCCCGGCATCATCCGGATCTCATAATCCGTATATCTGGCTTTTTTCAGCGCGCCGAGCACCAGGCCGTGCTTGTCCTTGAATACCCGGAACACGCCGTCCTGGCCCCGGAGCATGGGATATTCATGTCCGGCATTGGTGCAGGTCAGAAGTCCCGTATCCAGGTCCAGAATCCCCAGCCACACGGTCACAAACATCTTGGACTTGTTGTTTTTGCAGATCTGGGCGTTCACCGCGTTCAGGATCTCACTGGGGCTGCCCCCCTCCTGCGCCCGATAGTTGATGAGGATTTTTGCCGACATCATAAACAGCGCCGCCGGAACCCCCTTGTCCGAGACATCCGCGATCAGGATGGCCAGATGGCTGTCATCGATCAGGAAGAAGTCATAGAAGTCTCCTCCCACCTCTTTGGCCGGTGTCATGCTGGCATAGAGGTCGAAGTCTTCCCTGTCGGGAAATGCGGGGAAAATATGCGGCAGCATGGATTCCTGGATCTGGGATGCCGTGCGCAGTTCCGTGCTGACACGCTCCTTCTCGGCGGTAACCCGGGTGAGATTGTCGGTATAGTCCACAATACGGTTTTCCATGGACTGGATCTCACGATACAGGTCGCTGACTTCATCATTGGTCCGAAGATCCAGCTGGATCACATCGTCCTTGGTGAACACCCTTTCCTCGCTGGCAAATCCGGCCGCTGCGTTTGCCAGCTGGCTCAGCGGGCGGATTGCCGTCCGACGCAGCAGGATGATACTGGAAATAACCGCAATTACCAGCAGCATGGCAACAAACACCAGGCTCTGTCGAAGGAAAGCGTAGCGCTCACGCACGATCTCGGTCATATTGAGATCCACACCGGCGATGCCGACGGGTTCCCCGGTCTCCAGGTCGGTGATGGGTTCGATGGCGGTGAGGAGCCATCCGAACTCCGAGTAGTAGACCGTAGGCGGTATTGCCGAGTTATCCTCGTAATCTGAGAACTCCTCGATCGGCGCCTCCGCCGTTCCGATATAGAAGAGCTTTTCGTCCGGATCCGCGATGTTATAAGCGATCCCGTCCACGTCGATCTGATAATAGGCACTGTCGACACTGAAATAGTCTTTGATTGCCTCCAGCCCATACAGGAGCTGCTGGTAGTCATCCATCAGGCTCCAGCTCTCCTCATCGACCTCTGAGTCGTCTTTGCTCTCCGCTTCTTCCCCTTCCGGGAATTCTTCCTCTTCAAAATAAATGGAATACCAGCCCGGCCTGCTCTGCAGCCAGTCCTTGATGATCTGCTCGTCGTTTTCCTCGACCGCACGCTCATGGACCTCGCGGAATACATCGGTATTGACCGTTTCCCAGAAGTAGTTCAGTTCCTCGGCGTCGATATTGTTCGAGCAGGCCTCCGCGGCCCGTGCAAGCGAATCGTAGTAGTTGTCGTCTACCCGTTGGCAGAAGATATAATAGCTGATGGCCATCAGTCCTACCGCGACGGCAAGAATATTGCCGATCACCAGTATATTCAGCTTCATCTGCATGCTTCGTCTTCGCGGCTGCCGTCTCACGCCCTGTTTTTCCTTTGTTTTTTTCATGATTTTACAGTGTTTTCCGGATGGTCAGGATGTTTTTTCCGTCTCTGTACTCATACCGGACATCGTCCATGCTCTTCCTGACCAGGAAAATGCCGAGTCCGCCGACTCTGCGCTCCCTGGCGGAGAGAGTGACGTCCGGATCTTCGCTCTCCAGCGGGTTGAACGGCTTCCCTTCATCCTGAAAGGAGATGCTCACCGTGCCGGGAGCACTGTCGCCCTCAACCATGACGGTCATTTTGCCGCTTTCTCCGTCGTATGCATATCGCGCGATGTTGCTGCACAGTTCGTCGATGGCAATGTCGATCTGCGTTTTTGTTTTCACCGGGCAGCCAAGCCCGTCCAGCTCCCCGTCGACAAACTCAATGATCCGGGGAATGCTTTCCGGCCTTGCCTCTACCGTCAGCTCTTTCATGCACAGCTTCCTCCGCCGTGTGCTGCAGACGTTTTTCGCTCAGACAATCGTCAGGATATCCAGAAAACCCGTCACATCAAACACATCATGAATGATGTCGTTGACATTGGTCACTTCCATCGTTTTCTCCTGCTCCTCCAGCTCCTGCTCAAAGGTGAGCAGAACGCGCAGGCCCGCGGAAGAGAGATAGTCGAGCTTTTCAAAGTCCAGGACCAGCTTCGAAATGCCGCCCAGCATCGGCTCCACTTCGCTCTGGAACTCCGGCGCGGTATTGGTGTCCAGACGTCCGTCCAGTTTCACGGTCAGGGTGCTGCCCTCCTGTTTTTTTATGACATTCAGCATGGTGTTCCTCCTTATATTGTGTTCTTGAAATGAATGTTCTTGGTTAAATCTGTTCTGCTTGACGGTTCACAGGAGGTTCCCTGTTGCAGATCAGTATTGATAGGTGCCGCGATATTTTTTCAGGGCATACAGCGTGACCAGGATGCTCAGGAGCTCCGCCGCCGGCCATGCGCTCCAGAGTCCCGGGCCGCCGAACAGGGCCGTCAGGCCGTAAAGGCAGCAGGTCAGGATCACAAACGAGCGGATCAGAGACAGCAGGCCCGAGACGACGCCGTTGCCAAAGGCCGTAAACAGCCCGGATCCGAAGACGTTGAATCCCGTAAAGAGACAGGCCGGAAGGACAATCAGGTAGCCGAGAGAGGCGATGTCATAAAACTCCGTTCCCTTCCGGAAGAAGATCCCGACAATCTGGCCGCGGAAAACGAAGAGCAGCAGCATGGTTGCCACGCCGAGGGCCATGATCCAGCGAATGCTCAGGCGGAACACCTTCTGTCGCATCCTGACATTCCCGCTGCCGTAATGATAGGAAAACACCGGTTCCACGGCCGAGGTAAAGCCCATGAACACCATGGAAATCAGCACCTGTACATAGGTCACCACCGTCAGGGCACTCACGCCGACCTCACCGTAGCAGCGGAAGGCCAGGTGGTTCATAAACAGCACCGTGATGCCCTCCGCCAGGTTCGACACCATGTCAGACGATCCGTTGAAGCAGATCCCGCCGATTTCCTTCATGTCGGGTTTTGCCAGTTCCAGGTGATAGGAGCTCTTGCGCGCAATGGAATAGAACCAGATTGCATAGAGGATCGTGCTGCAGTAGCCGATCACCGTCGCGATGGCGGCGCCGCGGATGCCCATATGGAGCTTTGCCATAAAAACATAGTCCAGCACACAGTTGAGAACCCCGCCGATCATGATGACGATGGCCGCCACCACGGTCTTGCCCTCTCCGATGATGAGGATGCCAAGCTCCGACTGCAGCAGGATGGTCAGCGAGAACGCACTCAGCATCGTGTAGTACGGCCGCAGATATTCGATGTTTCCGTCCGTCGCACCGCAAAGCCGCATGATGGGATCAGCAAAGATCAGGCAGACAGCCGTAAAGATGATCCCGCAGATGACCGTGAAGGTCATGACCCTCGAAAACGTCTCGCCGGCTTCTTTTCGCCTTCCTTCGCCGACTTTTTTGACGATGACGGCGTTGCCGCCGCTGCCGATCATGATTCCAACCGCGATGAAAAGACTGATGATCGGATAGTAGAGGCTGATGGCGCTGATCGCCATCGACCCGACATAGCGTTCAATAAACAGTCCGTCCACCATCTGGTATACGCCGATGAAGACGAAGGTGAAAATGCTGGGTGCGACGAACTTCAGCAATGACCAGAAGGTAAATTCCTGTGACAGCTCTTGTTCCTGATCCATCTGTTCTTACTTCTTTCTGCTGAAAATACCCGCGATCGTCTTGAAGAAGGTCTTCTTGTTTTCCAGCTTTTCCTTGATTTCGCCGATGGTTACATCAGCCTGGGAGTTGTGCGTTACGAGGGCCTGGGCCAGCTTGACATAGATGTCCTTGAAGCGCTCCATGCTCTCTTCGGCGTAAAGGCTGGCGGCAAAGTCGATCATCAGCGTCAGCCCGTCGGCGCCGTCCAGGATTTCCATATCCAGGATGGTCTGAGACGCCGCCTGATTCTGGCGGATGTCCACCATCTCGATATCGAAGCCTTCCATTCCGCCCATGTCGCGGATATCCTGCTGATACAGCAGGTAGGCGCTCTCGCCCTCTTTGACCTGGTTGCGGCTGTCCACATAGGGATAGCAGCTGTGCTCAATGCCCTTCTGCACCTGCTCATGCACGTCGGCGAAGACGTTGCGCAGGGTATCGCTGTCCTTAAAGCGGATGCCCACGGGCAGATCGCGGAACAGCAGGCCCACCGTCGTCATGTTCTGCAGATCCTCGCGGCCGTTGTAGATCCAGGAGATCTTCACGTCGGGCGCATGGTTGTAGATGGAGATGGCAAGGGCGGCCACCGTGATGAAGAATTCATTCCGGCTGATCTTGTAAGCCTTCTCCATGGCGTTCATCTGCGGTTGGAGGATGCCGAGCGGGGCAAAGAGCTCGCCCATCTCGTTTTCTCTGGAGTCGTGGTCGGTCTTCGGGAAACTCGACCACTCGATCCCGTCGTAGCGGTCTTCGAAGTATTTCCGGCTCTCCTCATAGAAGGGCGTATTCTCGGCCTCTTCACGCCGCTGCAGCATCAGGTAGTAGAAGTCCGGATCCGCTTCCATCCCCATATAGGTCTTGCCGATGTCGCTCATGAACACCTTCAGCGAGGTGCCGTCGAACACGGAGTGGTGCACGTCGAAGAATACATAGCCGGCTTTTTCCGTCTCGAACACTCTGCAGCGGTAAAGTCTTCCGCCGACGATCTTGAACGGGTAGACCATCGTGTCGCGGACATAGCGGAATTCAAACTCCGTCATCTTCTCCACGTGGATGTCCTGAAGCAGCTCGGGATGGTAGCTCTGTACCAGCTCTCTGTCTTTGTTCCAGGAGAATTTCGTCAGCAGGGCCGGGTGGCGTGAGATGACCTCCTTCAGCGTCTCGGCCATCTTCTCCAGGTCGATCATCTCTTTGTCCAGCTTCATCATGGAGTAGAGATTGTACATGGTGGAATTCGGCGTGTAGAGCTGATAGTCAACCATGTAAAGCTGCTCGGTGGTGAGGCGGTGCTCCGTCTCTCTGGCCTGCTGCTCCTTTACGGCGGGCGGCACCCCGTCGTTGTCCTTCAGGCTCTCCAGGTAGAGCTCCGCAATCTTCTCCGGCGTACGTCCGCGGAAGATGATGCCCGCGCTCAGGCCCTCCAATGCACACTGGCTGACCACATCGATAGACCCCAGGGAATCGCCGCCCAGCTCGTAGAAGTCGTCACGGATGCCGACCTTTGAAAGCCCAAGAACCTGCGCCATCGCAGCGCAGATGGCCGCTTCCGTGTCATTGGTCGGGGCGACATAGCGGCTCTGGAAGTCCCTCGCATCCGGCGCCGGCAGGGCACGGCGGTCCAGCTTTCCGCTGGCCTTGAGAGGAACGGAGTCGATCTTCATGAAGTAGGTCGGGATCATATAATACGGCAGACGCTTCATCAGTTCTTCGCGCAGCGCCGCCGGGTCAAAGTCCACATCCGCCGTGTAATAGGCGCAGAGGTAGCTCTTCCCCTCCTCTTCAAATCCGCGTGCCGCGCACCAGCCGATGTTGAGGGCCTGTTTGACCGCGGCCTCGATCTCCGCCGGTTCGATGCGGTTGCCGTTGATCTTGATCATGTCGCCGCTGCGGCCCAGCAGGACATAGTTGCCGTTTTCATCCCTGGTCGCCAGGTCGCCGGAATGGTAGACGCCGTTTACAAACGCCTTCGCCGTCTCTTCCGGAAGATTGATATAGCCGCGGACATAGGGGTTTACGAAGCAGAGCTCGCCGGTTTCGCCCTCCGCGACCTCGTTTCCGTCCTCGCCGAGAAGGGTGATCTTCGTCTCCACCTGGGGCTGGCCGATGGGGCAGGTCTCATAGGACTTGTCGATCTTGAAGAAGCCGACGGCAAAACCGCTCTCGCTGCAGGCATAGATGTTGATGAGGTCCAGATTCTTGTTGTACAGGTTGTTCGCCGGTTCGCTTCCCACAAACAGCATCCGCAGGAAGGGGCCGGTGTTGTTGCCGAGCTTGCGCACATACGACGGCGTCAGGAAGGTGATGGTGATGCGTTTGGTCAGGAAGAACTTGGCCAGCGCAGACGGATTCTTGATGGTCGAATACCCGACGATGTAGTTTTTGCCGCAGTAGACATTCAGCGCCGCAAGAATCACGATCACCGTCGCGACAAAATTCATCGGGGCCAGTGTCGCCAGGCGGTCCTTCTCGTTAAAGGGAACCTCGCCGTCCATGCGGATCGAGTCGATCGCCCGCTGGAGGTTTCCGTACTCATGGAGCACGCCCTTCGGATTTCCCGTGGTGCCCGAGGTATAGATGGCATAGGCCGCGTCGTGCTCGTCCGGATTCTCGTGCCCGGTGAGCGGCTCACCGCGCATGATGTCTTCCCAGTTGTTCATGGAGATTTCCAGCTTGCACTCGCAGTCCTTCCGGATATAGTCGATGCGCTCCGGAGCATAGGTGTCCTCTACCAGCGCCCAGGCTGCGCCCGCCTTCCACACGCCGATCATGGCGATCACCGGCAGCACGCCGCGCGGCAGATCGATCAGCACAAAGGTCTCTTTTCCGATCTTGTTTGCCTTCAGCCAGGCATAGACACGCCCGGACATATTGTCCAGCTGGGCATAGGTGATGCCCTTGGTATGCACCTCATCAAAGAGGATCGCTGCGTCGGGGTTTCTTTCGGTGTATTGCTGCAGTTTATCAAGTATCGTTTCCACAGTTCAGTCTCCTCATTCTGTTAATATAAAAAGTCTGAATATACACTTCTCTAATTGTATAGAATATCACGGACTCGCCGTTCTCGCAAGTATATTCATGCAAACTTCCGTTTTTCCTCCGCTCCGCTCAGCCTGCTTCCCCCGCCGCACGGAAAAGAAGGGCCGGTTTTCACCGGCCCTTCTCAGTCTGTCTTATTTCATTGGGGATCATTCATAGACCATACCGCCGCCGGTTTCACCGGTTTCGGCATCATAGTATTCCCAGGTGCCGTCGGCATACGTGCTGGTCCAGCTTCCGTTCGGGTCAATATAGGTCACGGTTCCGTTCGCCGCTTCGATGACTTCCGTTCCGTCAACCAGGTAGTAGTCGTCGAAGTATCCATCCTCGACATACGTCCCGGTATCGGCGGGGATGTCATAGGAGCCGTAAATATCGACCTGATAGATCGTGCTTGAGCTGGGCCTGTCGGTGTAGTAGACGGTGCAGGGCGCTCCGTTGTAGAAGGTGCCGCTCACGCTGCACATCCAGGCGTCGGCAAAGACCTCCGTGCCGTCTGCCAGCCGGATGGCAAATCCGCCGCCGCCCTCCGACGCCGTACCGCTCATGGAGCCGTAGCTCGGCTGCGGCGCGGCCTGGCTTCCGGTAATGCTGCAGTAGGTGTAGTTCAGGCCCTTGGTTGTCGTTCCGTTCCACATGACGGTGGCCGGCGCGCCGATGTAAATGTCTCCGCTCACGGTGCAGATGTCCCAGGGGATGGCTGCGATCGTGGTGCCGTCCAGATTCACGCTGACACTGCTGTAGTTCCAGTCAACAACCGAACCGTAGAAGGTACCGCCGTCCGGTACCGGCACGGGTGCGGGAGCCGGCGCGGGTGTGGAGCCTCCGTTGATGCTGATATAGGCCGTGCTGGTGCGGGCCGTCTGTCCCTGATAATAGAAGGTGCAGTACGCGCCCCAGCCGTTCATCCAGTCTTCCAGATTGCTCACGCTGATCGTCGTGCTGTATTCACCGCTGACCGACGCGACCGAGCCGGCGACAAAGTTCGCGGGGGTATATTCGCCGCCGTTTGGTGAGACAAAGGTCCAGCTCAGCGAGTCATAGATATTCGAGCAGGCGACAAACGTGGCCGTGCCGCCGACTTTTTTGTTCTCGTTGGTCGGGTTCTTGGTAATGCTCAGGAAGGTCGGTTTTGCAGGCTCCGGCGTAGGCGCGGGAATCGGGGCCGGTACCGGGGCCGGAACCGGGGCTGTGCTCGGGATCGGTGTCGCGGCCGGCGCCGGGGTCACGGCCGGATCCTCCAGCGCTGCGGGTTTGGGAACCGGCATAAACTCGGTCGGGGCTTTTGTGCCGGTGAACACGGCATAGCTGTCCGCCAGACGGGAAATTGTGCTCAGGTCGTCGGTCTTAAGCCATTCAAACGCGGTGTTGCTTCTCTCCGATCCGGCCAGGGCGTTGTCCGCCGCCGCATTGAACTGCTCCGGCGAGATCATCATGCCGTTCATATCCGTATGGGAGACATTGCGGATGTTGTTGCTGTCTATGACGGTATGCTCAATCGCGAAGGGGTTGTAGCTCACCACGCCGTCCTTCATGGTGACGGCGGTCTTGACGGCATAGACTTCGGTGTTTGACAGGACGATGTTGTCGTTGAGCACGTAGGACCAGGTATCCGTCTGGGTGTTATGATAGGTGTCCGCCGTGTCTGTCAGCAGATCCGGGAAAGATTCATCCGCATCGATGTCCAGTTTGCACTCGGTGAGCGCCTTGCGGTCTGCGCCGACTTCCCACACTTTGAGATTGGTGGAGCGGTCCTGCGGATGCTGCGCCGCCGCAACAAACTCCAGATTTCCGTCGTGGTCAAGGTCTGTCACGGTGTAGAACCACCGGACCAGGCCGTCGGTCTGCTTCATCTTCTCCGCCTGTGAGCTGATCAGGCTCAGCTGCAGGTCGATGTCCGAAGCTTCGATGCTGACCGCCGCGGCTTGTTCCGCTGACGCGGTGACGAGGCTGCCGGCCGTCATCAGGACCGCCAGTGCAGCCACGAGCAGGTTGCTGAGGATTCTTTTCATTCTTCTTCTCCTTTTTTAACTCCCGCGGCGCCGCGGGAGATGATTGATAAGACAGTTGCCTGCGCTTTGGCTCTTCTTCAGCGCTTCTGTTTTTTCAGCTGTGCCAGCTGTGCTTCCGTGTTGCTGGCCCAGGTATACTGGGACATGTATTCTCCGAAGTAGGCGTTGACCGCCTCTTCATCCCCCTCCAGGAACCGGTACAGATCACAGTCGATCATCTCCGGCCGTACACGGAGGTTACGGCTTTTCAGTTCAAACACATCGCCGATGCCGTACTTCTGCAGCGTATCCCGCAGCGAGCGGATCACCACATCCATCTGTTTCTGCATGGACACGTCATACGGCCGGTCCTCCCAGAGCGCCGCGAACGCATCCTGCCTCGTCACCCCTGCCCCCCTGCGGTCTACAAGATAGGCCAGCAGTTCTTTGGACTTGGAGCGCCGGAAGGCAAGCGCCGTGCCGTCTACAAGGATCTCAAAATGCCCGAAGGTCTGCATCATGATGTGCGAAGGTTTCTTGGGTGTTCTGCCGCCCAGCGCATATTCGACCTCACGCGCCAGGCTCGTCTGGTCAAAGGGCTTGAGCAGATAGCTGACCGGGTGGACTTCATACGCTTCCAGCGCGTACTGGCTGAAGGCCGTAATGAAGATGATGGCGATGCCCGGATGGATCTTCCTGATTCTTCTGGCCAGCTCCAGGCCGTTCATCCCCGGCATATCGATGTCCAGCAGCGCCAGATCCGCCGAATGCCCTTCCAGCCATTCCAGTGCATCCTGGCCACGGGTAAAGCCCTTCACCTCGTCCAGCAGCCGCAGTTTCTGACACGAAGAGACAATATGATTCAGGACCTGTGCTTCGTCGTCAACACAAATCGCGTTCATGGGCGCTCCTTCCCCAGGGGAATCCGGATGGTGATACAGGTCCCCCTTCCTTCTTCGCTTTCAATGGTCATGGTTCCGCCGCACAGCTTCTGCAGCCGCTCCCGCACATTCTGGATGCCGATATGAGGCCGGTCTGCTGCGGGCAGTTCTTCCGGGCAAAAGCCCTTGCCGTTGTCCCGGATGACGATCTCATGACAGTCCGACCGCAGTTCGGTGATGATCTCGATCTGTCCCCGCGGCATGCCCCGGACTCCGTGGCGGATTGCGTTTTCCACCAGCGGCTGGACGGTGAGGGCCGGCAGAAGGAAGTCCTCATCCTCGATCTCATAGTCCAGATGGATGTTGTCAAACCGCTCCATTTCGATCTGGGCATAGACCAGGGTATGATCCAGCTCTTTCCGGAACGGGATCAGGCCTGCCTCGTTCAGCGAATCGATGTTCTGCCGCAGATAGGCGGCGAAGCGTTCGGTGATGGAGGCCGCCTTTCTGGGATTTTCCAGACAGAGTGCCTGAATCGTGGTGAGCGTATTGTACAGAAAATGGGGCTGGATCTGCGACATCATGATCTGAATGCGCTGCTCCGCCACTAGGGCCTGCTCATGCTCGCGCACAAAGCGAAGATGCAGCCAGATATAGTAGAACGCGAAGCAGAACACCGAACAGATTTCCGTAAAGCTGATCGTGCCGTTGTCATGGCACCGCGAATCCAGAAAAACTCCCAGTAACACAATCACCGCATTGGCGATGGGGATCAGTCTCTCCCTGCCTTCGATCTTTCTGGATTGTGAAAGCGCAATGTTCAGCTGGCAGAGCAGCAGCAGGATGCCGATCCAGTGGGCCGTATAGCCCATCGCCCCCCGGATGAAGTTGCCCTCCGGCGTGATATGGAACGTCCAGTGCCGGAAAAACGTCGTCAGGTAAACGGCCGCGTTCAGTCCGGCCGGGATCCAGAACAGGCGCCGACGGGGATCATCCCAGATGACATAGATGAACAGCACGATGATCACAGGCCGCATGATATAGCAGTATGCCGACAGGGCGGTCTGCGGGGTCACATACGCAGGGACCCAGGCCGCATCCAGCCCATTGCTGAGGCAGCAGGCCAGGATGATCGACAACTCGATGGCATCGATCAGCAGCATGACCCGTTTGACCGGTTTTTTGACATACGGATCCACCGCGACGGCAAAAGCCAGACCGATCAGCACCAGAAACGGCAGCATCAGCGTATTCAGTTGTTCCTGGAGTTCAAGTGAAAGGTATCCCACCGAAGCGTTCCTCCCTGCCGGATTCTGCCTTCGCACCATTCCCATCATACCAAAAACCAAAGTCCGTTTCAATCAAAGAAATGTCTTTTTTCGGTTCCTGATTCTAAAAAAATGTTAACATAACCCATCCAACCAAGATCCAGCCAGAATTCAATTATTTCTCAGTAAATGCAGATTTTTTCAGTTTGGTTGGATGCTGGTTGGATAAAGTCTGTTATAAGAGTGTCAAATAATTTTATTAAAGGAGAAGACCCATGAAAAAACTATTTGCATTGCTCCTCGCACTGGTCATGCTGTTCGCGCTCTCCGCGACCGCAATGGCCGAAGAAGCCAAGGGCAGCGACGACACTGCTTCCGTCCCCAAAACTCTGAGCTGGTTCACAGCCAGAAGAGGAATCCAGCAGGCCGAGCTCACCGGCGAGTTCTACCAGATCCAGGATCTTGATATAGACATCTGGGTTCCGGACCTTCTCCAGCCGGTGGAAGAGGTTTCCGAAAACACCTTCTGCGCTTTTGAGGCTGAAAACAAGGGCGCTGTCATCTCCGTGAACCATCTCACTTTTGATGGACAGCCTACACTTGAGGAAGTCGAAAAGATGGCGGTCGACCAGGGTTCCGTGAGCGACGGTATGTTCTGGATCAACGGCTTCGACACACTGGTTCTTGAGACCAAATCGGAAGATTCCCTTTCTGTCATCATCATGATCACGGACGGCGGCGCGATGGAGTTTGCCTTTGCCCCCATCTCGAATCCTGACGTCTATTCCATGGCCTCTCTGGTCATGTCCACGATTCAGCATCACACCCTCGATGTGGAGGATGTTGCCCTCATGATTGATGCGGACCTGAACAGCTTTTGGACTCAGGATAAAAACGTAACCTATTCCGACGATGACAAAGACCGTTCCATCCACATCGCCATGTGGGAAGACGGCGTCAACGCCGAGACCATCAAGGACATCAACAACTGGGATGAGGTCAAAAATGCAAGAATCGGCCTCTACAACGATTATATGGATGCCTTCGACGGACTCGGTGTCAAGGACATCGCTCTTGGACTGGATTACATCTCTGAGGATCAGGATGTCACCTTCCTGACTCTCGAAAACGGCGAGGTCACCTACGACGCCTTTGCCGACGCCGCCTGATCCTTCCCCCTCGGCAGAAAGAGTTCTCCCCGCCAGCGGCGGGGAGAACTCTTTCAGTCAGTCAATGTTCATTTGTTCAAGCATCCGAAGTTGGTCTCGTCGAGCATAGATGACATTCAAAACGAAGACCTGCTTTCGATCTTCATCAATACGGTAATACACAAAGAAGTTATTCGCCATGATTCTGCGAATACCTCTGGAATGCCAGGGTTCATCGTCTACAGGCATATATCTTGCCGGCAGCTCAGAGAGTGAACCGATCTCTTTCCGGATGGTGCGGATATAGTTTCTTGCTGTATCACGGGCGAGGAGAACATCTGCAATATAGTTTCTCAGCTCAACCAGATCTTCTTCTGCGTCCGGCGTAATGATGATTTTGTATGAATCCATCAGGTGAGGCCCCTTTCAAGCTCGTCAAAAACAGCTTCGAAGGGACGGCCTTCTCCCTTAAGGGATTGATCATAACTATGCTGTAACTTTGCATCAAGTTCAGTTTTTGTCATATTGTCAAGCGTTTTCGGCTCCGCAGGCACGATCAGTGAAAATGGGACGCCGCGTCTATAGATGATCTGTCTGTAAAGAGAGTTGATAACAACGGAAACAGGGACACCGAGTTTCTGAAGGATATCTTCCGCTTCGGTCTTAACATCATATTCTACGCGGGCGCTGACAGTTGCGTCTTTCATAGTAGCACCACCTTTC
>CAMKEK010000010.1:0-18490 GCA_946411545.1 uncultured Clostridia bacterium | reverse complement strand
AGTCCGGTGTCTCGAAGCCCCGCGCGGAAACCGTGAGGCGGAATCCGTCCTTTGCCTCCGGAAGCAGCCAGGAATGCAGGCCGTCCGGTGAGCGGCAGATCCAGAGCGTCACGTCCCGGTTCGCGGGACGAATGCGGAAGCGATACCAGAGCGCGGCGGGGATTTCCGGCGCCGCGAACTCAAGCGCCCAGCCCTGTTCAAAGGGGGTCATGGGGAACTCTTCGCGGAAATTGTCGCCCCATAGTTCCAGTACGGCCTCCGTCACGCTTCCCTTCTGCGCCTTAAAGGCGAGACGCAGCTTTTCTCCGGCCGTCACCGCGCCGCAGGGAAAGCGGCAGTCTTCAAGCCGGATATCATGGAGGACCGGCGGAATATAGCGCTCGAAATCCCGCATCATCCGAAACAGGTGGCAGCTGCGCGGCTGAAGCCGGTTCAGCTCCTCCATCTCTTCGTCTGTCAGGTCTTCATCGACGCAGGCCGCCACATAGGGATAGACGGTCTCCAGATTCAGACCGAAGTCATCCATCAGGATCCGCAGAAATTCCGCCGTAAAAATCGGTCCGACCTTTTCGTCCGGCGAGAGCCTGCGCAGGTCTCTCTCCATCTGCCCGGAACCGAGAAACCGTGCCGCGGCAACCGCCGCGTCCGCCGCTTCCGGAAAGAAACGAACGGAAAGCGAGCCTTCCGGAAGCTCGCCTTCTGAGACGCACCAGGCCCCGCCGCGAAAACAGAGACGGAGCTGCTGCTGCTGTTGATATTCGATTTTCAGGTGATAGTCGTCATCCCATACCTCACGGTAGCTTCCGCCGTATGAGACTGTCTGGGTCAGGTTCAAAAAGGTTCACACTCCAAGAAAGAAATCGCGAAGTCAGGTCCTGCGCTTCCGAGGGGCGACCGGCCGGAACTCGAAAAACTGGGCAGAGAGCGCCGGAAGCGTGATCGCCGCCGACCAGTCAAACTCGGTAAAGGGCTGCTTCTTCGCCCGGATCGCCTTTGGGTTGCCCGCGCCGCTGCCGCCGAAGGCGGGATCGTCGCTGTTCAGGATTTCCTTCAGCGTTCCGTTCTGCGGCAGTCCGATCACAAAGCCGTCATACTGCACCGGGGTGAAGTTGAATACACAGACCAGGCTGCGGCTGTCGTCGCCGGGGATGCGCAGGAACGCAATCGAGCTTCGGGAAGCATCGTCCACATTCAGCCAGCGGAAGCCGTCCCAGGAATGATCCTGAAGGAAGAGGGCGGGGCTGCTTCGGTAGAGCCGGTTCAGGGCACGCACCCATTCCCGCATGCCCCGGTGCTTCGGATAGTCCAGCAGCATCCAGTCCAAAGGCTGCTGCCAGTTCCATTCGATGAACTGGGCAAACTCGCTGCCCATGAAGGTGAGCTTCTTGCCGGGGTGGGCAAACTGGTAACCGTACAGGGTGCGCAGCGAGGCAAACTTCTGGTCATAATCGCCGCTCATCTTGTTGACCATGGAGCCTTTTCCGTGGACCACCTCGTCGTGGGAATAGGCCAGGACGTAGTTTTCCGCGAAGGCATACATCATCGAGAAGGTCAGGCGGTTGTGGTTGGCCGAACGGAAGAAGGGATCCAGGGCCATATAATCCAGCGTGTCGTGCATAAAGCCCATGTCCCACTTCAGGCAGAATCCGACGCCGCCGACATCGGGCGGGGCCGTGATCAGGGGAAACGCGGTGGATTCCTCCGCGATGGTGACGGCACCCGGATAGGTGGTCAGAATCGCTTCGTTCATGTTGCGCAGAAAGTCCAGCGCATCGAGGTTGATATAACCGCCCTCGCGGTTCGGCGTATATTCGCCTTCCTTCCGTCCGTAGTTGAGGTACAGCATGGAGGACACGGCGTCGACACGGATGCCGTCAATGTGGTATTCCTCAAAGAACAGGCAGGCCGACGAGACAAGAAAGCTCTGCACCGGAGGGCTTGCATAATCGAAGATCAGCGTCCCCCAGTCGGGGTGCTCTGCCATGCGCTGTTCCTTGCACTCGAAGAGGTTTGTCCCGTCGAAGCGGGCCAGGCCGTGGGCGTCCTTCGGGAAATGCGCCGGAACCCAGTCCATGATCACGCCGATGCCCGCCCGATGGAGGGTATCGACAAAGTACCGGAAATCGTCCGGCGTGCCGTAGCGGGAAGTCGGGGCATAGTAGCCCGTTACCTGATAGCCCCAGGAGCCGTCATAGGGATACTCCGTGACCGGCATGATCTCCACATGCGTAAAGCCCATTCCGGCGCAGTATTCCGCCAGTTCATCGGCCACGGTCCGATAGGTGATGCCATAGGCGGGAGAACGCCAGGAGCCGAGATGCAGCTCGTAAATGCTCATGGGATCGTTCATGAAGTTCTTCTGCCCTCTGGCCTTCATGTACGCGCCGTCCTGCCAGGCGAAGTGCCCCCCGTCCCAGACAATGGACGCGGTTTCGGAGCGGTTTTCGGACCAGGCGGCGAAGGGATCGGATTTCAGAACGGTTTTGCCGTCCGCGCCGGTAATCCGGTACTTATAGTGCTGTCCGACGGATACATCGGCCCGAAACGCCACCCAGACGCCGCCTTCCATGCGCTCCATCGGCTGGTCTCCCCAGCCGTTAAAGTCTCCGGTCAGGCTGACGGCCCGCGCATTCGGGGCCCAGACCACAAACCGGTACTCGCCCAGCTCGGGAATCGGCCGGCAGCCGTAGCAGAGCCAGGCCTTTCTTGCATGGCCGGTGTTAAACAGCCAGATATCGTCTCGAGGGATAAAGGAAAGATGCCGTTCGTCCATTGCGTTTCTCCTTTCCATTGCGGCCCGCGGCTGCTGTCATACTTTTTAACGAAATGTAATGCCTATATCTCTCCCCGCCTCCGGCGGGGAAATATACCTCACCGGGCAATCCATTCCGCCATGCTGTCATGAAGGCAGGATGATGTTCAGGTCAAAGGCGCCGTCAACGCCGCCGGCGTAGGTTGAATCAGTCTGCTGCCAGATCGAATACATTTGGATATAGGCCGGAAGGCGGTTCTCCACCGTATAGCTCGCCATCCAAAGCGGGAGATACTTCACCGCCTCGGTGTCCAGGTCAAAGCGGGCATAGCCTTCCGAGGCATAGAGGCCGGCTTCGTAACCGGCCTGCCGGATCACAGTGCAGAAGCTTTCGATCACATCGGCGCGTTCGCCCGGTGTCAGGCTGTCCGAACGTCCGTAGGGATAATCGCCGGAATACTCCATATCGATGTAGACCGGAAGTTCCAGAGGAAAACCGTTCAGGGTCTCCAGCGCCGCCTCCGCCTCCTCCTGCGCCTCGGCGGGATTCACCGCGGTGGAATAGAAGTATGCCCCGACCTTCAGGCCGGCTTCCCTGGCCAGGCGCAGATTGGCCTGCGTTTCGCGGTCGCCGTACAGCTTGCCGCTGCCGCCCCAGCCCCGTCCGCCGAGGCGGATGATGACAAAGCCGAAGCCCTGATCCCGCAACGCGGAGAAATCAACCTGATTGTTGAACTGTGACAAATCGAGACCGATCTCCTCCGCTTCCCTGCCGTTTTCATCATAATAGCGGAGTGTACCGCCGATGTTTACCAGATCGGCAAATGCGGATGCCGAGGTCAGAAGCGTCAGGCAGAGCGCGAGGCTGAGGAGCGCCGGAAGCAGCCTGTGTTTCACTTGAGCGTGACGCGCTTGTAAGCCTTCTTGCCGCGCCGCAGCAGGAAGCCCTTGCGGAGCTCGTCCTCCGTGATCATGCGGGCGGGGTTCTTTTCGACCTCACCGTCCAGGCTGACACCGCCCTGCTGGATATTGGTACGGGCGTCGCTGCGGCTCTTGCAGAGCCCGGCCAGGACAAGCAGCGCCGGAAGCGTGATTCCGTCATCAGAGAGCTCTTCGGCTCCGACCTCGACCACGGGGGCATCCCCGCCGTCGGAGGCGCCGCCGGAGAAGAGCGCACGGGCCTGCTGCTGGGCCTTGTCGGCTTCCTCATCACCGTGCACCAGCGCGGTGAGCTCCCAGGCAAGAATTTCCTTCGCCCGGTTGAGATCGCTGCCCTCCCAGGAGGACATCTCGTCGATCTGCTCCAGCGGCAGGAAGGTCAGCATACGCAGGCACTTCATCACGTCCGCGTCGCCGACGTTGCGCCAGTACTGATAAAAATCGTAGGGGCTGGTCTTGTTCGGGTCAAGCCACACGGCGTTGCCCGCGGTCTTGCCCATCTTGTTGCCGTTGGAGTCGGTCAGAAGCGTGATGGTCATCGCGTGCGCGTCCTTGCCGAGCTTGCGGCGGATGAGCTCCGTGCCGCCCAGCATATTGCTCCACTGGTCGTCGCCGCCGAACTGCATGTTGCAGTCATAGTGCTGGAACAGATAGTAGAAGTCATAGGACTGCATGATCATGTAGTTGAACTCAAAGAAGCTCAGGCCGCGCTCCATACGGTTCTTGTAGCACTCGGCGCGAAGCATGTTGTTCACCGAGAAGTGGGTGCCGACCTCCCGCAGCAGCTCCACATAGTTGAGGTCCAGCAGCCAGTCGGCGTTGTTGACCATCAGGGCCTTGCCGTCCGAAAAGTCGATGAAGCGCTCCATCTGTCTGCGGAAGCACTCGGCATTGTGATTGATGTCCTCTCTGGTCAGCATCTTGCGCATATCCGTACGTCCGGAGGGGTCACCGATCATCGTCGTACCGCCGCCGATCAGGGCGATGGGAGTATTGCCCGCCATCTGCAGCCGTTTCATCAGGCAAAGCGCCATGAAATGCCCTGCCGTCAGGCTGTCGGCAGTACAGTCAAAGCCGATATAGAACCGAGCCTTGCCGGCATTGACCAGCTTGCGGATCTCTTCTTCGTTGGTTACCTGCGCGATCAGGCCGCGCGCAGTCAGTTCTTCATATACTCCCATTTGTCTTCTCCTTGTCGTGATGTTGAATCTTGTATTGCGCCGCGTAACCAAGCTGTTCCTCTGCCGAGCGCAGCGTGGTTTCGGTGATATTGTCGCCGCCGTGCAGACGGGCGATTTCACGTTGACGGCCGAGGTGATCCAGCGGAATCACTTCGGTGAGGGTTCTCCCCTCCTGTTCGGTTTTGACGATGACCGCGTGACGGTCGGCCATTGCCGCGATCTGCGGCAGATGGGTCACGCACAAAACCTGCTTCTCTCCGGAGAGTTCCGCAAGCTTCTCGCCGACACGCTGTGCCGCAATCCCCGAAACGCCGGTGTCAATCTCATCAAAGATCAGCGTCGGAATCGGGTCCGAACGGGAAAGGACCTGCTTCATGGCCAGCATGATGCGGCTCAGTTCGCCCCCGGAGGCGATCCGGCTGATGCGTCCGGGAAGCTCTCCCCGGTTGGCCGAAAGCAGGAAGCGGGCGCTGTCCAGCCCTGCGGGGCCAAGCTCCGGCAGGGGGGTAAGCTCCACCTGGAAGCGCGCCGCCGGCATGGACAGATCGTGCAGTTCCTTTTCAATCAGCCTTGCAAGCGTTCCGGATGCGGTCTCACGTTTTTCCCGGAGCGCTTCGGCCAGGGCGATACAGTGCTTTTCCTGTTTTTTGATCTCCCTGTCCAGCTGCAGAAGACGTTCCTCCGAGAAGCTGATCTCTTCCAGACGGCTTCGGCATTCGTCGAGATAGGCCGGAAGGTCTTCCAGGCTGCGCCGATACTTCCGTTCCAGACGACTCAGTTCCCGCAGCCGTTCTTCGATGCGGTCGTATTCTTCAGGAGAAAAGCTGAGCGATTCTTCAAAGTCGCGCAGGCTCTCCGCAGCATCGCTCAGCAGAAAGATCGCCTGCTCCAGTGTGTCGGCCGCGCTGCCCATCTCCGGTGCGAAGCCTGCCGCGTGGCGGCATTGCCAGGCGGCCGTCTGCGCGCCGCTCAGCGCCCCCTCATCCCCGTTCAGGGCTTCCTCGGCGATGTGGAGCGCTTCGGTCAGCTTTTCGGAATTGCGCAGGAGGTCTCTGCGAGCGGTAAGTTCCTCTCGTTCCTCCGGGCGAAGGGACGCGCGTTCCAGCTCTGCAACCGCCTCGGTAAGCCGGAGGGAGAGACGTTCCTTTTCTTCCTCATCAAGGTTCAGCCGCTCCCGCTCCTCCCGCATGGAACAGAGGGTACGGTAAGCGTCACGGTAGGGCTCCGGATCCAGACCGGCAAAGCGGTCCAGGGCCGCGAGATGCCGTTTTTCATCCAGGAGCTGAAGTCCGTCGTTCTGACCGTGGATTTCAAGAAGCCTGCTCCCGAGTTCTCTCAGCTGCTGGGCGCTGACCGGGCTTCCGCAGATGCGGCAGCTGCTTTTGCCGTCCCTTGTGATCCGGCGCTGGACAATCAGCTCGTCCGAGTCGTCATCGTCGTCAAGTTCATTGTCCCGAAGAAACTCCGCCGCATCTGCGCGGTCAAATACTCCGGTCACCGTCGCCCGTTCCGCACCGCTGCGGATCAGGTCCCGGCTGACACGGGCGCCTGTGAGAGCCGCGATGCTGTCGATGACGATGCTCTTGCCTGCGCCGGTCTCGCCGGTCATGACGTTGAGTCCGGCATCGAAACGGATGTCCGCCCGTTCGATCACGGCGATATTTTCAATTCTGAGTTCTCGCAGCATGGCTCTGAATACCTCAATACCTGAGTGTCTTAAAACAAGTGCTGTATTTCCTCAAAAAGGGCAAGTGCAGCCGCATTGTCACGCATGGCGATAAACGCCGTATCATCGCCGGCCAGTGTTCCCACCAGGCCGTCTACCTCAATGGCATCCATCGCGCTGCAGGCAGCGGACGCAAGACCAGGAAGTGTCCGGAGGACAAAAAGGTTCTGTGCCACATCGTAGGACACGACGCTCTCCCGGAAAATCTTCTGAAGCCGCTGCAGATGATCGCCGGATTCACGGCGGGTCGCGGCGTAGCGGTATCCTCCGTCGGGAGAAACTTCTTTGGACAGATGCATATCCCGGATATCTCTGGACAGCGTTGCCTGCGTGGTGTGGATTCCCCGCAGTTCCAGCGCATGCATCAGCTGGTTCTGCGTTTCGATGGCTTCGGTGGAGATGATTTCCAGAATCACTGCTTGACGGTTGCTCTTCACGGTTTCAATTTCTCCTTTCTTTCATTTTTGGTATTAAAAAACCCATTGATCCGGGTTTTACCGACATTTGTTCAGGACAACTTTGCAAGCTGTTCAAAAAAGCTTCTCTTGCACAGGTCAATCATCGGGACACAGCGATCGGCGCAGCGGATCTCCAGCAGGTCGCCGCTCTCCAGATCCGCAAGCGAATACCCGTCCACCGCGAGATAGGCCCGCCGTCCGGTGAGCTTCTGCGTCAGAACGCGCACCGCGCGCTTCGGGGACAGGACATAGGGTTTGGCCGAGAGCGTATGGGCGCAGATGGGCGTCAGAAGAATCGCTCTGGCATCGGGTTCCGCAATCGGGCCGCCGGCGGACATGGAATAGCCGGTGGAGCCGGTCGGCGTGGCAACGATGAGGCCGTCTCCCGAGAAGGAAAACATCTCTTTGCCGTCCGCCCAGGCGGTGGGCTGGATGCATTCACCGTAGCCGTGGACCACAACGTCATTCAGCGCGTAGTCATGCAAAATCGCCTCTCCGCCCCGCAGCAGGGAAACCTCCAGCATCATTCTCTCGCTCACCGGTACCCCGGATTCCAGCGCCTGCACAATGCCGGGCAATTCCTCCGGTTCCATGCTGGTCATGAACCCCTTGGTGCCAAGGTTCACCCCGAGAATCGGGATCTCAGCTCCGTCCAGTTCGCGTACCACCGCAAGGATGGTCCCGTCACCGCCCAAAACCACCACATGGGTCAGATCGGGCAGGACCTCCCGGAGCGAACAGATTGTCATATTCTCCGGTGCCTGCCAGTCCGATTCGGTGAAAACCGGGCAGACACAGGTCTCGTAGCCCGCCGCGGCCAGAAGCGCGCGGCATTCACCGGTTCTGGTCAGACCTGCATCGCGATACGGATTCGGACAGAGCGCTATCATAGTTTTCCTCCGTGCGCGGCTTCCACCACCGCGCTGATATCCAATACGGGCTCTTCACGCTTTTCGTTGACCAGCCAGGCCAGGAACTCGATGTTTCCCTCCGGTCCGCGGATCGGGGACCAGTCCAGTCCCATCACGCTGTAGCCCGCCTCACGCGCCGCTGACACGCAGGTTTCAATCACGCTGCGATGAACGGCGGCATCCCGAACAACACCCTTCTTTCCCACCTGCTCGCGCCCCGCTTCAAACTGAGGTTTGATCAGGCAGATATAGTCCGCACCCGGCTTCAGAAACTGCCGGATCACCGGAAGAATCAGCCGGATTGAAATAAACGAAACATCCATCACGGCGGTATCCAGCGGTTCCGGAACCTGCGCTGCGGTGAGATAGCGCAGGTTGCAGCGCTCCAGGTTCACCACTCTGGGGTCCTGCCGCAGCTTCCAGGCCAGCTGTCCGTATCCCACGTCAACCGCATATACCTTTTTGGCCCCGTTTTGCAGGAGCACATCCGTAAATCCGCCCGTGGAGGCGCCGCAGTCGATGCACGTTTTCTCCGTCACATCCACCGGGAAAACCCGAAGCGCCTTTTCCAGCTTCAGGCCGCCCCTTGAGACGTATTTCAGCGTCTCACCGCGCACCTCCGGCACACAGTCGGCCGGAACCGACATGCCGGGCTTGTCCGCCTTCTGTCCGTTCAGATAGACGGCACCGCTCATGATGATGGCTTTTGCCTTTTCCCTGCTCTCGGCAAGCCCCAGATCGAAGACTCTCTGATCCAGCCGGGTTTTACTCATGCCCGCGCTCCCGAACCAGCTCTTCTCCCCGGGCGGCAATGGATGCGGCGTCCAGGCTGTAATCCATCAGAAGCTGGGCTCTCCCGCCGTGGGGGATGATCCCTCCGCCGAGGTTCAGCATGGAGGACCGCAAAGCGATTCCCTTCTCCGCCGCAAGCGCGGAGAGCACCGTGCCGACGCAGCCGGCCTCGCAGACTTCCTCCGCCGTCAGAAGCAGGCCGGTCTTCTCCAGAGAGGCCAGGACCAGCGGAAAGTCTTCCCCGCTGATTTCACCGAGCTTGATCACTTCGGCCGAAATTCCGTGTTCCTTCAGAATCCCCGCCGCGCGCTGCACCTCACAGATCATGGTTCCATAAGTCACCAGCGTGAGGTCGCTTCCCTGCTGCAGAACGGCTTCCTTTTCCGGGTGGAGCGCGCCGTAGCCGCACTCTCCGCCCCTCGGATAACGGATTGCCGCCGGTCCTTCCGTCTCACAGACGGCCGTTTTCAGCATCACCTGCAGTTCCGCAAAGCTCGCAGGGCAGAAAATCTTCATTCCCGGAACCGTTCTCAGATAGGAAACGTCAAAGATCCCGTGATGGGTCTCTCCGTCGCTTCCCACCAGGCCCGCACGGTCCACCGCAAAAACCACATGCAGCTGCTGCAGGGCGACATCATGGATCAGCATGTCAAAGCCGCGCTGCAGGAAGCTCGAATATACGGCAAACACCGGCGTGAGGCCCTGCTTGGCCATGCCGGCCGCCATGGACGTGGCGTTGCCCTCGGCGATGCCGACATCGGTAAAGCGTTCGGGATACCGGGCTGCAAAGCTGTCAAGGCCGGTGCCGTAGGTCATGGCCGCCGTAATCGCCACCAGTTCCGGTTTTTCTTCCGCAAGTTGACAGATCGTCTCGCCGAAGCAGTCGGAGAAGCATCTGCCGGCCGGCGCCAGCTCGCCCGTCTCGGCGTTGAAGGGGCCGACACCGTGGTAGATCTCCGGATGCTTCTCGGCGTACTCCACCCCGTGGCCCTTCTGGGTCAGCACATGGACAAGAACCGGCTCTTTGGATTCCCGCGCCAGACGCAGCACCGTTTCCAGCTCTTTCAGGTTATGTCCGTCCACCGGGCCGAGATAGTTCAGGCCCATTGCGCTGAACATGTTCACCGGGAGCAGCTTGTCCTTCATCTTCTCCTTCAGGTCATGGTTGAAGGAGTAGACCGCCGGCATTCCCATGAACACATCCCGATACCAGCGTTTGAACCGGATATATCCAGGACGGATCCGCATGCTCTGCAGCAGACGCGCCGTCCCGCCCACGTTCGGATCAATCGACATGTTGTTGTCGTTCAGGACGATGACAATGGGCTCCTTGCTTGCCGCCGCGGCCGCCAGGCCCTCATAGGCCAGCCCGCCTGTCAGCGCGCCGTCGCCGATCACGGCAACAACGTCATAGTCCTTGTGCAGCAGCGTGCGCGCCTTCGCCATCCCCACCGCCACGGACACCGAGTTGGAGGCATGTCCGGCAATGAAGGCATCATCTTCCCTCTCATAAGGTTTCGGGAAACCGGACAGGCCGCCATACTGACGCAGGGTATCAAAGCGGTCCCTGCGTCCGGTGATGATTTTGTGGGCATAGCTCTGATGCCCCACGTCAAAGACGATGCGGTCTTTTTCGGTGTTATAGACGCGATGCAGCGCCAGCGTCAGCTCCACAACGCCGAGATTGGACGCCAGGTGCCCGCCGGTTTTGGATACAGACTCCACAAGAAAACCGCGCAGTTCCTGAGCAAGCGCACTGAGCTCTTCCTCCGAAAGACGCTTGATATCAAGTGAAGAGTTGATCGAATGTAAAATATTCATAAATCAGTTGTTCCGCTTCGCTAATTTTGTCGCAAGCGCTTCCAGGAACTCCGTGCTGCTGAAAGCACTGCGCAGGCTGTCACAGGCACGCGCGGTCAGGCGGTCCACCAGCTGCTCACAGGCTTCTTTCCCCAGGAGGACCATATAAGTGTTCTTGTGTTCCGCAACATCGGAGCCCACCGGTTTGCCAAGCTCTTCCTCGCTGCTGAGGGCGTCGAGCATATCGTCACGGATCTGAAACGCCATTCCGACGGCTGCTCCGTACGCGGCCGCCGCCTCTTCCTGGGCGCGGCTTCCGCCGGCTGCGGCAACCCCCATGGTGCATGCCGCCGTCAGAAGCGCCCCGGTCTTTTTTGCGTTGATTTCGTCAAGTTCATCGGAGCGGAGCGCTTTCCCCTCTCCGATCATGTCCAGATACTGGCCGCCGCACATGCCGTCAAAGCCCACGGCATTGGCAAGCTGGGTGGCGCAGCGTAGTCTGGCCTCATCCGGAAGCGCAGAGCGCAGAATGGTTCCGAAGGCCTCCGCCTGCAGAACGTCCCCGGCCAGCGTCGCAACACATTCGCCGAAGACAATATGGTTGGTCGGTTTTCCGCGGCGCAGATCGTCGTTGTCCATGCAGGGCAGATCGTCGTGGATCAGGCTGTAGGCATGCAGCATCTCGATCGCGCAGGCCACATCCAGCGCGTTCTTCGGGTCTCCGCCGCACATGCGGCAAAACTCCAGCACAAGGATCGCCCGAATGCGCTTTCCGCCCGCAAGCAGACTGTATCTGGCTGCTTCGGCATAACCGTGCATGGGGTCGGAATCCGGCAGGACAAAGAACTGTTCCAGTCTTGTCTCCACCATACGCCGGTATTCTTCCATTGTATAGACTTGATTCATCCCATTATTCATCAAACGGCAGCTCCTCCGGCTCTCCGTCGTTTCCCTTTCTGAGTTTGACCACCAGCTGTTCCGCCTCGTCCAGCATGGAACTGCAGTCGGCAAGCAGTCTGGTTCCCTCTTCAAAGTATGCAATCGACTCCTGCAGGGGAATATCTCCCTTCTCCAGGTGGAGGACAATCTCCTCCAGACGCTTCATCGATTCTTCAAATGACAGTTTCTTGCGTGCCATGACGATCTACTTCCTCCAGTTGTTCCACAAGGCAGTCCGCTTTTCCGTCGGAAAAGCGCAGCGTGACAGGGTCGCCCTTTTTGAGCTGCCGGACGCTGCAGACCGGCGCGCCATGTCCGTCGTTTGCCGCCACATACCCCCGGCTCAGGACCTTCAGCGGGCTCATGGCATCCAGTGCGGCCGCCTGCTGTACCAGTACCCTTCGCCGTTCAAAGACAAGCTTCTGTCCGGCCGAGGCCAGCTTTGCGGCCATGCGGTCCACATCCATCCGCCGCAGATCAACGAAAGATGAGGCGTCCCGGAGTACGCCGCGGCTGCGGAGTGAGTCCAGATGCTGCCTGCGCTTCTGCAGGTCCCGGGAAACCGCGTGGTTCAGGCGGGCCGCAACGGAACTGAGCAGTTCTTCCATCTCATGCCGGTCCGGCACCGCAATTTCGGCGGCGTTGCTGGGCGTGGAAGCCCGCCGGTCCGCAACAAAGTCGGAGATGGTAACGTCCGGCTCATGCCCGACCGCCGAGATCACCGGGATCTGGGATGCGTAGATGGCCCGGGCGACTCTTTCGTCGTTGAAGGCCCAGAGGTCCTCCAGAGAACCGCCGCCGCGTCCGGTGATGATCAGATCGGCGACCCGATGGCGGTTGGCATAGCGAATCGCCGAGGCGATTTCCGCCGGAGCCTCCACCCCCTGTACGCGTACCGGAAGCAGCAGCACCTTGGTCATCGGCCAGCGCTGGCGCAGAATGCGGATCATGTCGTGAACCGCCGCACCCGCCGAGGATGTGATGATGGCAATTCTCGAGGGAAACGCCGGCATCGGCTTCTTGTGGGCTTCATCGAAGAGGCCTTCTGAGTAAAGTCTCTGCTTGAGCTGCTCAAAAGCCACCTGAAGATCCCCGACACCGTCCGGAACAATCGCCGTACAGTACAGCTGATACGCGCCGTCTCTGGGATAGACCCGCAGACTGCCGCTGGCAAAAACCCGCATCCCGTTTTCCGGTTGAAAGCGGAGCCGGGCCGCACTGCTGCGGAACATCACGCACTTGAGGCTGCTCTCCTGATCTTTCAGGGTAAAGTAATGATGGCCGGAGGGATAAATCTTATAGTTCGAGAGTTCCCCTTCGACGCACAGATTCCGGAACCGAAGATCGGATTCCAGAAGGCCCCGGACCGCTTCATTCAGCTCGCTGACGGTCAGCGTGAGGCGTCCGTCGTCTCCGTTCATGTCTCCGGCGCAGGCTTCTCATCCCGCAGGAAGCTGCCCAGCAGCCCGTTGATGAAGGCGCCGGCCTGCGGCGAGTCATAGGTCTTGCCAAGCTCCACCGCTTCGTTCACCGCCGCGGAATTCGGGATGTCGTCCATATAGAGGATTTCGCAGATTGCGCAGCGCAGAATCGCAAGGGTCGATTTGGAAATCCGGCTGAGTTTCCAGCCTTCGGCATAGCGGCCGATGATCTCGTCAATCTCGGCCTGATGCGCCTGCACGGTTTCCACGACGCGGCGAATATAGGCGGTCTGCTCCTCGTCCGGAGCATCGCGGTAGATCTCGTCTTCCTCTTTCAGGCTGGCATAGTGCTCTTCGGAAAAGAACAGGGCCATTGCGTCTTCCGCCGTGGAGGCATTGGATTCCATGGAAAAAAGGATCTGTACGGCAATCTGCCTTGCAGTCATTCTTGTCATCATGCTCTGTTCCCTTTAACGGTCAAAGGAAATTCCGGAGACATGTACGTTCACTTCGGCATCCTCAAACCCGGTGGAGGCCTGAATGACGGACTTGACCGCAGCCTGAACGTTCTTTGCCACGTTGACAACATTGTTTCCGTATACGACGGTGATGATGACATCAACGATGATCTTCTGTCCTTCAAAGTGGACCTTGACCCCCTTGGGCAGGGTCTTCAGACCGATCAGCTCGGCAAGCTCCGCCCCCGCCGTCGTGGACATGCCGGAAACCCCTTCCACATCCAGCGCCGCGGTGCGCACAATACCTGAGATTACGTCCTCGGAGATGTTAATGCTGCCGTTTTCTTCCCGGTAGCTGATATAGCTGTCGCCCATAATTATTCCTCCAAACCAGAATCTTTATTATTTTAACACGAATGCCTGAAAAAAGGAAGCCTCATTGCATTTTTTTCAGGAAACTGAGAGGAAGTCTCCGTTCTTTTGTTGAAAGATTCCGCAAAATGTGTTATATTCACCCTTGCATCATGAAGGGGGAACCAAAATGGAAATCAAAATCATGTATGCCGCCGCCATTTTCTTCGGCGGATGGCTGATGTCGTATGTTTTTCTCCGGCAGCTTCTGTTCAATTTCCGGGTCGCATATCCGCTGCTGAAAAAAATGAACGCGCTTGATCCGGAGCTGATCGCACCGGGGGCCCGCCGCTATACGAACACCTCGGTGGCCGTCTGTGTGGTGAGTATCGCCGTACTCTGCGGCGTGGTTGTGTTCCTGTGCCCGAAGTATCTCATCATCTCGTTTTTTGTCGGCGTCGCGCTCTGTCTCGTGATGATTCTCGGAAAACTCACGCCCGCCAACCGTGCGATGTTTGAGAGCTTCTGCACCGGGTACTGCCGCTTTGTTCCGGACGACGAGCTCCGGACCATCCTTTACAACAAGGATATCAAGAAAATCAACCGCCGTCTGCGTGAACTCGGCTACAGCAGCAGCTTTGTTCCGGAGTTTCAGGACAAGACCTGATCCGCTCTGATTGCATTGAATCTGAAGAACCCGGCCTCCGATAAAACCGGAGGTCGGGTTTTTATATCTTCCGGATGGTCAGATCGGCCACGGAAAGCACAGATGGTCTTTTACCATCCAGGCCCGGTCTGCAAGTTCCGCCATCGGGCTGTCCGACAGAGAGTCGGAGTAGAAATTCTCGACGCTGTCACGGTCGTAGTGCTCCAGAAAGCGTCTGACCTTCTCCCGGTCATGGCAGTTCTTCCCCATGATTTTCCCGGTGTAGGGATTCATCGGGGTCGCAATCAGCGCCACGCCGAGTTTTTCCGCGGCAGGCCGCAGAAGAAAGTCCGGAGAGGCGGAGATGATCAGGTCGTCGCCGCGCTTCTGGGCCAGATACCAGGCTTCGATCCGATCGAAGTTCTCGGCCCAGAAATCCTGGACGATGCTTTCCACGCTGTCCAGCCGGTTCAGGAAGGAAAACATGCTCTCTTTCAGTTTCCCCGCATCCTTCCGTCCTTCCCGGAGATAGACGACAAACTGCCAGAGCGTCCCAGGAACGGCCTTTAAGACCGCCCGGGGGTAATGCCTCATACAATAGAGGACGAAACAGTAGGAGCTGTCCGGGACAAAGATTGTCCCGTCAAAATCGTAAACATTCATGCGCTCAGCCGCGCCTCTTTTCCAGCGTCAGGCAGGTCAGCGCATAGACGGTCGCCGCAGCGCCGAACAGGAAGTCCAGGCCGGCGACAAGCCCCGTCTGAAACACCGCCGCAGCGCCCAGGACCGCCAGCAGAATCTTGACTCCGAGGAGGCCGGCACA
The DNA here is from genome assembly GCA_946411545.1 of uncultured Clostridia bacterium. Taxonomy (GTDB): domain Bacteria; phylum Bacillota; class Clostridia; order Oscillospirales; family Oscillospiraceae; genus Limivicinus. The sequence goes on along the minus strand of CAMKEK010000010.1, from coordinate 3,293 downwards.
GTTAATAAGCAGCGTACGCTCCGTTATTCTCGCAATCCGGAACGCCAGCGGAATCAGGCTGATGTTATTCGGGAAGATGCTGACATTCGCCCCGGGCGCTTCGTCCCTGGGCTCCAGGCAGACGGAGATATCCGCCTCCCGGAACATGTCCGCATCATGGTAGCCATCCCCGACACAGGCAATCCGAGCTCTGTCGCCGTGGGCCGAACGGAGATAGCGGATGGCCGAACCCTTTTCCTCCGGATTCAGTTCCGGCTTGACCATGTCAAAATTCAGAGACGAGGCCAGGGTTCTCGCGCTGGAGCGGACGTCACCGGTCAGCATGACCAGCGTCGTAACGCCCAGGGCACGCAGCTCCTCCAGCGCCTCAAACGCGTTTTCGCGCAGGGTGTCGGAGATCATGATGTAGCCGCGGTAGGTGCTGTCCACCGCCACATGGATGGCCGAGCCCGTCTTGTCCGGGATCTGATACCAGATTCCGTTATCCTCCAGAAGACCGGCGTTGCCGACATAGATATGATGTCCGGAGAAAAAGGTGCTGACCCCCTTGCCGGGGATTTCCTTTGTCTCCAGCACGCCCTGGGGCACAACGCCCTCCCGGAGTCCCGCTGCCGCTTTCAGCGTCATCGCAATCGGGTGTTCCGAGCGGCATTCCGCCACGGCGGCGATCCGCAGAAGCTCTTCTTCACTCACGCCGACAGGTTTAATCTCCGAGACGACAAAACGCCCGTCGGTAACGGTTCCGGTCTTGCTGAAGGCAAAAAGCCTGCAGCGTTGAAACGCCTCGGGTGTAAGGTCGCTGTCAAACAGGATCTCCGCCTTCGCGGCGCTGTAGATCGCGCCGAAGTGGGTCAACAGAGCCGAGAACAGCACCGCCGAAGGAGACGAGAGCACAAGGAACACCAGCGCCCTGTGCAGCCAGATTTTATAGTCCGCCAGGTGAAACAGCGCACATACCCCGAAAACAAAAGTGATCAGAACATAAAGCGCATAAAAGCCCAGAGAGGCCGTGGCCAGCGTTCTTCGTTCCGGACTCTTCTCGGTGTCGGCCGTTTCCACCGCATGCCGCAGCTTCAGGTCGCTTTCGGAAAGATAGTCCGCCGCAGCGTCCCGGTGCAGCAGGCTGTAAGCCTCGACCTGCATCAGGAGATTCGCAAAGATCAGGATCAGCGGTCCGGCGGCCGTCTCCCCGATCAGCATGGCAAGCAGCGCCGAGAGCAGCAGGGTAAGCTCCTCCAAAGGCGCTTTTTTCTGCCGGATCATGCCGTATCCCTGCAACGCCGGGGGAACAGCCGCAGCCAGCGCCGCCAGAATGCAGAGATAGAGCCGAAACGGAGCCAGCGCCCGGATCAGGACCGACAGCAGAAGCACCAAACCCGCGCCGGCGGTCAGGAGCAGATCCCTGCCGGAAAAATGCCTTTCGATCGGGAAGCGCCAGCTGAGGAGCCTGCGGACCCACGCATCTACTTTTTCGGGAATAGAGAGCACAGACGGTATCGTGTTGAACGCAGAGCTGTGTTTGCTCATTTCAATTCCTTTCTGCTCATACATACAAGAAACACAAGAACCAGGCCGAACAGGACGCCTGCCAGGTCCACAAACACATCGCGAATCTCACCGGATCTTCCCGGCACAAAGGTCTGGTGGTACTCATCGGAGCAGGCATAGAGAACGCTGAAGACCAGCGAACATCCGACAGCCCGGACGGGATAACGCTTTTCCAGAAGAAGTTCCCGGAAGAACAGCGCCGAGGAAACCGCCAGCGCGGCATATTCCGCCATGTGCGCGTATTTCCGAAGGTCGATCTCGTCTCCGCGGTCCGTCAGTCTCGGCAGAAGCCGGATCAGCGTCCGTCCGAACGCGGTGTTCACGAGCCACTTGCTCATGCCGCCGGACTCGGTCGCGTCCTTTGCGGACATGAAAAAGATCAGCCCCATGATGGCCAGCGTCAGGAGCCCGTAGATCCATAAACGTGTTTTATTCCGTTCCATTTTATCCGAATCAGTACCGGAAGTCAAACATCAGATCGTAGATGCAGACCGTTTCGCCGTCCTGGATTCCAAGCTCCTCCAGACGGTCGAAGATGCCCGCCTTGCGCAGGCAGCGGTCAAAGAACATCCGGCTCTCATAATCGGAGAAATTGACCGTGGCGGCAACCCGCTTCAGCCACTCGCCCTCCAGCTGCCAGACGCCGTCGTCGCCGTGTTCGATCCGGACATCCTCCGCCCCTTCCAGGACGGGTTCCGGTTCCACATAGTCAGGCTCAAAGGGGGCAATCGGCGGAAGCACAGAGAGCTTCTCCGCGCAGAGGCGGATCAGATCCGCCGTTCCCTGGTGCGTCGCGGCGCTCATCGTCAGAAGCGGGTAGCCCAGCTTTTCCACATGGGCACGGAGCTTTTCCAGTGCCTCGCCGTCGTCGGTGATGATATCGCACTTGTTGGCCACCACGATCTGCGGCCGCTCGGCCAGCTCCGGTTCATACTCGCGCAGCTCACGGTTGATGACCGTAAAGTCCTCTACCGGGTCGCGTCCCTCCGAGCCGGAGGCATCCACCACATGCACCAGCAGGCGGCAGCGCTCGACATGGCGCAGGAAGTCATGGCCGAGTCCCGCGCCCTCCGAGGCGCCTTCGATGATGCCCGGGATATCCGCCAGGACAAAGCTGCTTCCCTCGTCGGCATAGACGACGCCGAGGTTCGGATAGAGCGTGGTAAAATGATAGTTTGCAATCTTGGGATGCGCCTTGCTCACCACGGAGAGAAGCGTAGACTTGCCCACATTCGGAAAGCCGATCAGGCCCACGTCCGCCAGCAGCTTCAGCTCCAGGGTCACGTCGCGCACCTCGCCCGGGAGCCCGGGCTTGGCAAAGCGCGGGACCTGCCTGGTCGGGGTCGCGAAGTGCATGTTCCCCCAGCCGCCGCGGCCGCCTTTGGCCGCCACGAAGGGCTTGCCGTCGGACATGTCGTGCATCAGGCTGCCGGATTCCGTGTCACGGATCAGGGTTCCCCGCGGCACCCGAACCTCGAGATCGGCGCCGTCCTTGCCGGCACAGCGCTTCCCCTGACCGTTGGCCCCGTCGGAAGCCGTGTATTTTCGCTTGTAGCGGAAGTCCATCAGGGTCGTCATGTTATCATCCGGGATAAAGACAATGCTTCCGCCCCGGCCGCCGTCACCGCCGTCCGGTCCGCCGGCCGCAATATATTTTTCTCTGTGGAACGCGACGGCACCGTCGCCGCCTTTTCCGGCGTGCAGGTGGATTCGCGCTTTGTCAACAAATGAGGGCATAGTCTCCT
>CAMKEK010000009.1:0-19958 GCA_946411545.1 uncultured Clostridia bacterium | reverse complement strand
GAAGATACTGTCCAAAAAATATCTCTAGGTCCTTACTTTCCGACTAACACGATATTCATTTACAGCATGATTTACGCTTCGTCCAAAAGCTCATACAGCAGCTGGTAGAGCGTCAGGGCTTTGCCCGGTGTGAGCCGGACACAGCTCCCCACCTTGCCGGGGATTTCCTTGGCACGCTCCTGCAGGGCACGGCCCGTATCGGTCAGCGTGATGAGCACCACACGCTCGTCCTCCGGCGACCGGCTCTTTTCCAGCAGGCCCTCCTTCTCCAGCTTCTTCAGCAGCGGGGAGACCGTCCCGTTGTCCAGATGAAGTCTCCGGCAGATTTCGCTCACCGGAATACCGTCCTGCTCCCACAGGACCAGCAGCACCAGATACTGGGTATAGGTCAGGTTCAGCTCGGTCAGAAAGGGTGTATAGAGTGCGGTCACCTTGCGGGCCGCGGCATAAAGCGGGAAGCAGAGCTGATTCGACAGCTTCATCACTTCCCGGTAGTCGTAAGTCGGGGTATGATCCATTCCTTGTTGCTCTCCATTTATATTTTATTCAATATTATTTTATAAATTCTGTTCTGTTTTGTCAAGCTGTTTTTTCTGTATTCTTTCTAATATTTAGACTTGACAAACTATTTCAATTGGTGTATATATGTTTTATCAAATATAATTTAACAATAAGGAGGAACACTCATGAATCTGTATGATTTTACCGTTAAGACGCGCAAGGGCGCGGATGTCGCGCTCTCCGATTTCGCTGGTAAGGTTGTTCTGGTTGTCAACACCGCCACCGGCTGCGGCTTTACCCCCCAGTACAAGGAGCTCCAGGAGATCTACGACGCATTCAAGGACAAGGGCCTCGAGATTCTCGACTTCCCCTGCAACCAGTTTGCCGACCAGGCCCCCGGCACCGATGAAGAGATCCACACCTTCTGCACCGGCCGCTTTGGAATTACCTTCCCCCAGTATGCCAAGATCGACGTCAACGGTGAGAACGCCATTCCCCTCTATCAGTGGCTTACTTCCAGCACCAAGTTCGAAGGCTTCAACGGCCCGGCCGCTCTGGTTCTGAACGGTGTGGTCAAGAAGATGGACAAGGATTTCAAGAACAACGGCAACATCAAGTGGAATTTCACCAAGTTCCTCATTGACCGCGAGGGCAACATCGTCGCCCGCTTTGAGCCCACCATGTCCATGGACAAGGTCCGCGCCGCTGTCGAAGCCGCTCTGTAAGCATCTGCAGACCGCACAAGCCTGCTCTTTACAAAAAACTGAAAAGCCGTTATAATTGGGCTCACCCGAACCTTTGGGTGAGCCCTTTGATTATTCTGTGATGAGGAAGCCGTTTCATGAACATGATTCTGCTTGGAGCCGCCGGCTTTATCGGGACCAACCTGACGCTGGCGCTGGCGAAACAGCCTGAAAACCAAATAACTGTCGTGAGCCGGAGACGTGCCTCCTTCGCGGATGTGGACGCGCTGGCCCTGCCCAATGTCCGTTTTGTGGAGTGCGATCTGGTCAAAGAGCCGGACTTCACTCCCCTGCTGGTCGGGCAGGACGTCGTGTTTCACCTGCTGAGCACCACGGTGCCCACCACGTCAAACCTCCAGATCTCCCAGGAGCTGACGGCAAATGTCGTCCACTCGGCAAAGCTGTTCGAGGCCTGCGCCGCCTGCGGGGTAAAGAAGGTGGTTTTCTTCTCCTCCGGCGGAACGGTTTACGGGAAAGCCGCGGCCTGTCCCCTGCACGAGGACACCCCCACCGACCCCATTACCTCTTACGGGATTCAAAAGCTTACCATCGAGAAGCTTCTCTATCTCTACCATCACATGTACGGCTTTGATTATCGGATCATCCGTCTTGCCAATCCCTATGGGCCGTACCAGCGTCCCAACGGGGTTCTCGGCGCGGTTACGACCTTTACCTACAAGGCGCTCAGAAACGAGCCGATCACCGTCTACGGTGACGGCAGCGTGGTCCGGGATTTCCTCTATATCGACGATGCCGTGCGCGGGATTCTCAATATCGTCGCCGGTGATTCCCCGGAGCGGGTCTTCAATCTCGGCAGCGGGCACGGCACCAGCATTCGTGAGGTGCTGGACACCATCCGGCAGGAACTGGCAATCGAGCCGGAGATCATCTGGAAGCCCGCCCGCACCGTCGACGTTCCGGTCAATTTCCTGGACATTGGCCGCTATGAGCGTGCCTACGGCGCGCTGAACCCGATTCCGCTGCGGCTCGGCATCCGGAAAACCGCGGACTTCCTGAAGCAGTATTATCATCTCTGAGCCTCGCGTTCACGCCCTGTGCTCTGATCAAATCATCTGTCATAATCGATAATCGCAACGCTCCGACCGCCTTATGAGGCAGTCGGAGCGTTGCTGATTTCTGTATCATGTTCTGAGGCCGGAAAGCCTTGCCCCGCCTCGTCAGATTCTCGCGACACCGCTCTCGCGGGCGGCCTGCGCCGTCGCCGCGGCGACCGCATCCCGCACCCGCGGGTCAAAGGCCTTCGGGAGAATATAATCCGCGCAGAGTTCACTCTCCGAGACCAGATCGGCCAGTGCCTTTGCCGCCGCCAGCTTCATGGCGTCGTTGATGTCACTTGCCCGTACGTCCAGGGCTCCCCGGAAGATTCCCGGAAAGCAGAGCACGTTGTTGACCTGATTGGGATAGTCCGAGCGCCCGGTGGAGACCACCGCCGCACCGCCCGCTTTGGCATCGTCCGGGAAAATTTCGGGCGTGGGGTTGGCACAGGCAAACACAATGGCATCCCGGTTCATGGTTTTCACCATTTCGGTGGTAAGGACCCCCGGCGCGGAAACCCCGATGAACACGTCGGCCCCCTTCAGCACTTCGGCCAGCGTGCCTTTTCGGCGCAGCGGGTTTGTGATCGCCGCGATCTCCTGTTTGGCCGGGTTCATATGCTCTTCCCTGCCGTTCCAGATCGCGCCGCCGCGGTCACACAGGGTCACGTCCGAGGCTCCCGCCGTGATCAGAAGTCTGGTGATGGCGGTTGCCGCGGCACCGGCGCCGTTCAGGACGATGCGCACCTCACCCAGCTCCTTCCCTACCAGCTTCAGCGCGTTGGTAAGTCCCGCCAGGGTGATGACGGCGGTCCCGTGTTGGTCGTCATGAAAGATGGGAATATCGGTGCATGCCTTCAGGCGCTTTTCGATCTCAAAGCAGCGCGGCGCCGAGATATCCTCCAGGTTTACCCCGCCAAAGGACTTGGAGATCAGGCGGACCGTCTCCACGATCTCGTCCACGTTTTTGCTGTCAACACAGATCGGCACCGCGTCCACATCGCCGAAGGCCTTGAAGAGCGCGCATTTTCCCTCCATGACCGGCATGCTGGCCTCCGGGCCGATGTCCCCCAGGCCGAGAACCGCCGTTCCGTCGGTGATGACCGCCACCATGTTCCAGCGCCGTGTCAGTTCATAGCTTTTTCCCGGGTTCTTCTGGATCTCCAGGCAGGGTGTCGCGACGCCCGGAGTATACGCCAGGCTCAGCGCCTCCGAGGAATCCACCGGTGCGCGGACCGTGACCTCGATCTTTCCCTTCCATTCGGCGTGTTTTTCCAGTGAGCGTTTTCCGTAGTCCATGTTTCTGCTCCCTTCCGTGTACAGGCCCTGTGAGGCCGGCGCTCTGTCGGCTCAGTCCATCGATTGTTCGCCGCCGGCAAGCTCCCAGTAGCTGTCGATGATCTTTTTGTTGTAGGCGGCAAGGTTGTCCGGATGCTTTTCTTCCTTCCCGGCCGCGGCAAGTGCCGCCGCCATATCCTCCCGGCCCACGAGGCCGTCGGTGTACTGCTCCAGATTCTTTGTGCAGTAGAGCGGCAGGCCGATCACCATCGCGTCCATGATGTTCAGCGGGTGTCCTTCATAGCGCGAGGTGGAGATGAACGCGTCCATCTTCTGCATGATGCAGTAGGGGTTGGAGCGGCTGCCGAGGAAGAACACCTTCTCCGTCAGGCCGAGCTCTTCGCACTGTTTTTCCAGGGCCTCGCGGTCCTCGCCGTCGCCGATGATATAGAGGCGCAGGTCGTCTCTTGTTTTGCAGGCTTCGGCAAAGTAGTTCAGCATGATGTCATAGCCCTTCTGATGAACCAGACGCCCCAGCGCCACAAAATTCACGCAGCGCTCGTCCACGGTAACTTCGGTCGGTTCCTCCGCTTTCTTCCGGATGGCCTCGACGTCGATGAAGTTGTGGATCGCGCTGTAGGGCTTGTCCGTCACGCCCGAGAGCCGCCGGAACGGTTCGATGATGGAAGCCGTCCCCGCCACAAAGGCATCAAAATGCTTGAATTTTCCCTTGAAGCAGTGCCACAGCACCCGATATTTCCATTCATTTTTGTATTTGATCTCCACATCGTTGTGGATGAACATGACGCGCTTTCTGGCCGGGACCGTCAGCGCGCCCACCGCGCACGAGCACTGGTAGGAGTTGAAATCCACCGCAAGGTCAAACAGAATGTCCTTCGGAAAATCATAGTGGATGTGCTTCAGGGCATAGTCGAAGGGCACAAAGGAATAGAACCTCGGGGTCGGATTCAGGTAGTGGATGTGCAGTTCTTTCGGAAAGTCCAGATTCCAGAAGTCGTCCTTTCTGGAGAGGAACAGATGCATCTCGAAGCGGTCATAGTCCATGTTCCGCATGAGATTGACGGCAGATTTCTGAATACCGCCAACATCCAGATCATTCTGAAAGAACGCAATTTTCTTCTTCATGCTTTGGTTTCTCCTTAATTTTGTTCCGGCCTGTCTTCCCGTAACGCAGAAGACAGGTCACAGAGTTCAGCGGTAGATCCGCATCTCGGCGTCATAGGTCTCCAGCCTGGTGAATTCCGCAAAGTCCGGCGCCAGTTCCGGACAGAGCTGCCGCAGCGCCGAGGGCAGCAGGTCCGGATTCAGCGTCGGCTCCTGCGCCGAAATCACGGCATGCAGGCGGATGTCCTCTCCCGCCGGCTCAAAGCGGATGCTTCGGATTGCCGGGCGGATGTCCGCCTGGCCGATGCCGCGCTTGGTCTTTTTCTCGATGACGATCTCGCTCTGGCGGAAGAACTCCTCCAGTTTCCCGATCTCCGGCGCGCCGTGGTCGTATTCCAGCGTGCCCTCAATCTCCAGCCATTTCAGAAGCGCACTTTTCCGTTCGCTCTCATAGGCCTCCAGCACCCGGATCCCCTCCGGGAGCACGGCGGTGAGACGCGCCGGGAGCGCGGAGAGCTCCGCATCCTCCCGCAGGCGAAAATCCATCAGCTCACAGCGGCTCGCCGTACCGACGGACAGCGGCAGCAGAATGGAAATCAGCGGATGCGGGTTGAAGCCCTCGGAATACTTCAGTTCCAGTCCGGCCCGGGCAAAGGCGCGCTGCATCGTCGCCATCAGGTCCAGGTGGGAGATGTAGACGGCGCGGCCGGTCTTTTCAAAGCGCAGTCTCAGTTTATCCATCGCATTTTCCCTCCGTCAGAAGCTTCGCCGCGCCGCAGGCCGAGCACTGCTTCCGGCAGTCCGGCGAGAGCTCGGCGCGGTAGGCCCGCTCCCGTTCCCGCAGCAGATGGGCCTTGCGCACACCGACGTCGATGTGGTCCCAGGGAAGCACCGCATCCGTCGGGATCTCGCGGTTGGCGTAGAAGGCCGGATCGATGCCGCAGTCCGAAAACGCCTGCATCCAGCGCTCGAAGGAGAAATAATCCGTCCACGCGTCCAGCCGCCCGCCCCGTCGGAACACCAGCTCGATGGCATCCGCCACCCGCCGGTCGCCCTTGGAGAGCACCGCCTCGATGAGGCTTGTCTGGGCGTCATGCCAGTTGTAGACCACGTTCTTTGCCGTGATGGCCCCGCGCAGCAGGTTCACCCGGCGCATGTATTCCTCGAGGCTGATCTGCGCCTCCCACTGGAAGGGGCTGTGCGGCTTCGGGATAAAGCAGGAGGTGGAGATGGTGATCTTCACGCCCCGGTTCTTGTTCTTCGCGTTCAGGCGCCAGCAGTGCAGCACCTGGTTCGCCATTTCGGCGATGCCGAGGATATCCTCGTCCGTCTCGGTGGGGAGGCCGAGCATGTAATAGAGCTTGACGCTGTTCCAGCCGCCCGCGAAGGCGATGGCGCAGGTGTGCAGCAGGTCCTCCTCGGTGACATTCTTGTTGATGCAGTCACGCAAGCGCTGACTTCCGCCCTCCACGGCAAAGGTCAGGCCGCTCTTGCGCACCTTCTGCAGGCGCTGCATAATCTCCATGGAGAAATTATCCGCCCGCAGGGACGGCAGGGACAGACCGATGCTCCGCTCCTCGCAGTATTCCAGAAGCCCGTCGCAGAGGGCCGGAAGCTCGCGATAGTCGCTGGTCGAGAGGCTCAGAAGGGTAAGCTCCTGATAGCCGGTATTCTTCAGGGCCTCGATGCCCTGCCGGACCAGGGTTTCCTTCTTCTTGGCGCGGATCGGGCGGTAGACATGGCCCGCCTGGCAGAAGCGGCAGCCGCGCACGCAGCCCCGGAACAGCTCCAGGCTCACCCGGTCGTGGACCACCTCGGTGGAAGGCACAATGGGGCTCGTCGGGAAGGGCACGGCGTCGAGGTTTGAGATGATGCGCTTCGTGACCTTTTCCGGCGCGCCCTCCTTCGGGGTGACGGAGGCGATGTTTCCGTCCTCCAGGTAGCTGACCTCATACAGCGACGGGACATACACCCCGCCGATCTGTGACGCAGCCCGGAGAAAGTCGCGCTTGCTCCAACCCTCCAGCTTGGCCTGCCGCAGCAGGGTCAGGAGCTCGTTGTTCATCTCCTCGCCCTCTCCGATGACAAAGAGATCCATAAACGGCGCCATGGGTTCGGCGTTCACGCCGGCGGTGCCGCCCGCCCAGATCAGCGGAAGCAGCTCCGGCCGGTCTTCCGAACGCAGCGGAATCCCCGCCATGTCCAGCATGTCCAGCACCGTGGTGTACGCCATCTCATACCCGACGGAAAAGGCCACGGTATCAAATTCCGAAACCGGGTCCCCGCTCTCCAGGGCGTAGAGGGGGATGCCGGCCTGTTTCATCTCGTCATACATGTCGCCCCAGGGGGCAAAGACGCGCTCGCACCAGACAAAGGGCAGGCTGTTCATGGTGTGATACAGGATGCTGAGCCCCAGATTCGACATGCCGATCTCATAGGTGTCCGGGAAGCAGAATGCCAGGCGAAGGTCTACTTCGTCTTTGTTCTTCAGGATCTGGTTGTATTCGCCGCCCGTATAGCGTGCGGGCTTCTGCACCCGGGGCAGGATGCGTTTGAGTCTTTTATCCATTCTCTTCTCCGTATTCTCCCTGATTGAACTTCTCCAGGAAGCTGTGCATCTCGCCGCCGGTCTTGTAGCCTGGGAAGGTGTCCAGATGCACGGCGTGGATGCTGTTGAAGATACTGCGGTCGATGTTGGGGTTTCCCTCCCGCAGCCTTTGAATCAGGAGCTTTGTCTCCTTGCGCTTGCTGCTGTGTTCGTCGCTGTCACAGTTCTGTGTGAAGCGGCAGGCACAGCGGATAAAGTGCAGGTCGTTATAGCGGCACCAGGCCAGAATATCGTCCTCATGGACGCAGTAAAGCGGGCGGATCAGGGTCATGCCCTCGAAGTTCTTGCTGTGCAGCTTCGGCTGCATGGCCTGCAGCTGGGAGCCGTAGAACATGCCCATCAGGGTCGTCTCGATCACATCGCTCAGATGGTGCCCGAGGGCGATCTTGTTGCAGCCGAGCTTCTTTGCCTTGCTGTAAAGATAGCCCCGGCGCATCCGGGCGCAGAGATAGCAGGCCGAGCTGCTCTTTCCCACAGACGCCGTCACGTCGAAGATATCCGTCTCAAAGACCGTGAGCGGGATGTTCAGGAGCTTTGCGTTCTCCTCGATCACCCGGCGGTTTTCCTCGTTGTACCCCGGGTCCATCATCAGGAAAACCAGCTCAAAGGGCACGTCGCTGTGCCGCTGAAGCATCTGCAGGAGCTTGGCGTTCAGGAAGGAATCCTTCCCCCCGGAGACGCAGGCGGCGATTTTATCTCCCGCCTGTACCAGTTCATACTGTTTCATGGCGTTGATGAACGGCCGCCACAGGCTCTTGTGGAATTTTTTATTGATGCTCTGCTCTACCAGCTGGTATTTTTCAAGCTCTCTGCTCATGCGTTTCCCCCGAAAATCAAGTCTTTTTATGATACCATGCACTTGAGAAAAGTGCAATGAAAAAACGCAGAAGTTTCCTTCTGCGTTTTTTGCTTTTGTTTTGTACGCTTCGGTTTCTCGGGCTGTTTTACGCTGCGTCTTTGTGGGCTGCCTTACCGATTTTGGGTCAACTGCTCTCAGACTTCTGCGTTTACCCGATCACCCGGATCACGTCCCAGGCTTCCCCGGATTCCAGAACCGCCCTGGCCTGTCCCAGGTTATGGCAGATCACGCACTTCAGCTCTCCCACCGTGAAGTGTTCCGGCGCAGCATCTCTCCCCATGGACCACGCGGCCTTCTCCAGAAGTCTTCCGTATTTCCCGGAGGGCTGCGGCACGGAAAGCGGTTTAAGCGCCGCGGTACGCTTCGGATTCGGCTCGGAGCCGGTGCGGATCATGATGCGTGCCAGTTCCCGCGGATTCACCGCGATGTCCACGGGATGGGTCTTTTCGGTCTCGGCGGCGTCGTTTCCGACGGGCGTAAAAGCAAAGAGCTTGTCCGCTTTCCCGCCCAGGGCAGCGCCGAACTGCGCAAGGGTGGAGCCGTAAAACACGAAGCTCTCCTTCCGCTCCGGGAAGTCCTGTTCCAGAAAGGCCTTCGCCGCAAAGCTGTTGGTGAGGATAGCGCCGCGGCCTTTTGCGAGCTGCTCCGTCAGCAGGGTTTCGGCTTCTGCCTCAGCTGCTGTTTCCAAATCGGCCGCGTCATAGACCTCGTCAATTCCGATCTTCTTCAGGCTTCCGGCGATCTCCTCGGGCGTCACGCTGCCCGGCTGCAGCTTCAGCACGCGCTCCAGCTCCGGGATGACCGCCGCATCCACCATGGCCGCGGTTTTCACGCCGTCCCGGTGGGCATAGTAGACCAGTTCATCCTTATGCTCCATGGCATAGATCGCACCCGTTGGGCAGACCTCGACACAGCGGCCGCAGCCGACGCACCCGCTCTCGGCCATGCTCCTGCCGAAGGCCGGTCCGATTGTGACCTCACAGCCGCGGCCGGAAGCCGCGAGGTTGTGCACGGTCTGGATCTTGCCGCACACGTCCACACAGCGCTTGCATTTGATGCATTTGTTGGGATTTCGGACGATGACGGTAGTTTCGTCAATCGGATGCGTGTTGTGCTTCTGAGCAAACGGCAGCACATCCACTTTGTACTCCCGCGCCAGGGCCTGCAGCTCGCAGAAGCCGTCCTTTACACAGTCGCAGAAGAAGCACATCTCACAGAACTTCGGATCCAGATCATCACAGCGGGAGCTTCCGATCCGCAGACAGTGGTGGCAGTCCACCGCATGGTTGGAAAGAAGCAGCTCCAGCGTCAGCTTCCTCGATTCACGGACCGCTTCGGTGTCGGTGTGGACGACCATGCCCTCGCGCACCTTGGTCGCGCAGGCATGCTGGAAGGTTCTTGCCCCTTCGATCTCCACCACGCACAAGCGGCAGCTTGCCCTCGGGTCCAGTTCCTTCAGGAAGCACAGGGTCGGGATGCGGATTCCGTTCTCGCGCGCCGCTTCCAGCACGCTTGTTCCGGCAGGCACAGTCAGGCTCCTGCCGTCCATGATGATGTTCACATTCGCCATGTTCATGCCTCCTTCCCGATCTTTGCATCGAAGTCTTCCGGGAAGAGCTTCAGCGCGCTCATAAACGCCGTGGTCGCGCTCTGGCCCAGCGGGCAGAAGCAGGTCTTCTGCATGTACCCGGAGAGCTTCTTGATCAGCGCCACATCCTGTCTGCTCCCCTCGCCCGCTGCCAGTTTCCCCAGCAGCTCCTCAATGCGCATGGTGCCCTCCCGGCAGGGGGTGCACTTGCCGCAGCTTTCATGCCGGAAGAATTTGGCGATCTCCCACAGGATATCCACCATGTTCCGGCTCTCGTCGATCACATACATGGCCCCGGAGCCCAGCGCCGCACCGATGGAGCGGATGGAATCGAAGTCGATGGGCGTGTCCAGCTGCTCCGGCGTCACGAAGCCGCAGCTCGATCCGCCGAGCTGGACGGCCTTCAGCTTCTTCCCTCCGGCCACTCCACCGCCGAACTGCTCCAGCACCTCGCGCAGCGTCGCGTTCGTCGGAACTTCGACGCAGACCTTGTTCTCCACGTCCCCCGAAAGGCACATGAGCTTCGTGCCGGGGAACTTCTCGGCGCCGATTCCGCCGAACCAGTCCGCGCCCTTCCGGACGATCTCGGGGATCACGGCAAAGGTCTCCACGTTGTTCACGACCGTGGGCTTCTGGTGCAGTCCCTTCACCGCCATGGAGGGCGGCTTCAGACGAGGCTCCCCGCGCTGGCCCTCCAGGGAATTTACGATGGCGGTGCCTTCGCCGCAGACATAGGCGCCCGCACCGGAGACAACCTTGATCTTCGTCCCGCCGCAAAAGCCCTTCTCTTCCGCCTGCTTCACCGCCTTGCGCAGCAGTTTGATGGACTTTTCATACTCGCCGCGGACATAGATGAAACATTCCTTTGCACCGACGGCATAGGCACCGATCAGCAGCCCCTCGATCACCGTATGGGGGTCGCCCTCCATGATGACGCGGTCCTTGTAGGTTCCCGGCTCACCCTCGTCGGCATTGCAGACCAGGTATTTGGTCTCCTCTTTGCTCTCAAAAGCGCTGCTCCACTTTTTTCCGGTGGAGAAGGCCGCACCGCCGCGACCGCGGAGGCGGCTGGTTTCTTCGATGGTCTGGATGAGTTCTCCCCGGTCCATGGTCCGGGCTTTTTCCAATGCCTCATAACCGCCGGCGGCGAGATAGGCCTCGATGGAATCGGGCTTGATCCTGCCCACATTCCGCAGGGCAATCCGTACTTCTTCCATCACCGGTCACCTCCCAGCAGTTCCGGGATCTTCGCGGAATTCACATTGGTATAGAGCTTTCCGTTCACAAGCAGATTGGGCGCCGCCTGGCACTGGCCGAGACATTCCACCCAGTCCAGGCCGTATTCCTCATTGCTCTGGCCCATCTTCAGGCCGGTGGCGGATTCCAGCGAGGCGATCAGAGCGGCGTTGTCTCCGCTGTGACAGGCCGTTCCGCGGCAGACGCGGATCTCCTTCTTCGCCGGCGGGGTGAAACGCAGCATGGAGTAGAAGCTCGCCGTGTCATAGAGCTCCGCCGGGCTCTTTCCCTCATGCTCGGCCAGAGCGTTCAAAGCTTCCTCGGTCACATAGCCGTCCCGTTTCTGAAGAGCCAGCAGCGCATCCAGCAGGCCGCCCTCCTGAAGGGCTTTTTTGATTACTGTCTGATAAGAGCTTGCCATCTCACACCTCCTGTACCTTCTCGACCCGGCAGGGGATATACCGCCAGTGGGAATTGCCGGTCAGTTCGTCAATATCGGTGTTATCGGTCAGATAGTTGGCGTGCATGCCGCGTATTTCTCCCTGATAGTGCAGACCGAAGTAGTGCGGCATCAGGCAGTAGCCGGGTGATGCACGCCAAGTGATTTCTGCCGGGATCTCAACGGAGCCGCGGTTGGTCGAAAGGCGCAGCTTTTCTCCGTCGGCAATACCCATCTCTGCCGCATCCACAGGGTTAATCCAGAGCGTATACAGATTGCGGTAACGGCTTGTCGCCGGATTTCGCATTGCGTTGTTTACACCGCCCTCGTCACGCCTGCCGGAAGATAGGATCATGTTGTTTCCGTCCTTGAGCATCAGCGCCTCCCGCTCCCGCTCCGGAGTAATATACGCATAGAGGTAGTCTTCGATCTCCTTGCACCAGAGATGCATTTTCCCGTCCTTGTGCGTGATATGCTTTTCCATCATATGTTCCGTATCCGCCATACCGATCACTGCGCCCTCCGGATGGTGATCAACCAGATCAAAGGCCGCATCCAGCACACACCAGTCTTTGAAGACCGGGAGCCTGGATAGCACAGGATGCAGACCGGTATCCGCCTGGACAGTCGGAATCGCGCTTTTGAAGACAGGACTGGTCAGCAGAACCGCCCAGTTCATTGCCCGGCCGGAGGATCCCATGGCTTTTCCAAGGGTAAGTGCGATGATCGTGGCAGCCTGATCAAAGTACTTCATGCCGCCTTTTCCGATCCACATAACGACTTTCATAAAGTACTTGATGCGGTCCCCCGTGCGTACAGCCTCCTCTGCCGCGTCGTACAGGCTTTTGGGAAGCTCCGGCAGGTAGCCCATGGCCTGCGTCAGTTCCGCAAAAATCATGGAATCTTCCTTCGCCTCGCCGAAAGGCTCAAGAATGCGCTTGCGGCTGCCGAAAACCACCTCCGGATAGTTCAGCGTGAACATATCAAAGTCACCGTCGGCCTCATAGGCGCTCATACTGGGAAGCACATAATCTGCCAGCATGGTCGTCTCCGTCTCCACACAGTCGATGGCAACGAAAAGCTCCAGCTTTTTGAGAGCTTCCTCCATACGCTGTGAATCGGGATAGCTGCGGGCGGGATTCGTCAGCACACTGAAAGCCAGCCGAATGCGGTCCTCGTTGTCTCCCAGCACTTCATCCGGAAAAACTCCTTCCGGGAAAATCCCAAGAACCGGGAAGCGGTTCGTGACCGGCGTGCGCCAGACCTTTGGATCATTCTCATCCGTACTGTCCAGATACAGCACACGCTCGGGCATTACGCTGCCGCCCTTCACCAGCGCCATGCCGCAGACAATCGCAAGCAGAATGCAAAGATAGCTGCTTGCGGTGGAGTGCCGTCCGAAGAACAGGCCGAGATCGCGGTGCATGCCCCACTTTTTGGTGGTGAGAATGCGGGCAAACTTCTCCGCCTGCTCCCGGGAGATCTGGCAAACCTCCAGTGCCGCATCGATGTCAAACCCTTTAAACCACGGCAGGACAAGGGCCCAGTCTCGGGTGTATTGATTGATATACTCCTGGTTCTGCCAGCCTTTTTCCAGAATGATGGCAATCAGTGCGCGCATCAGCAGGGCGTCCGAGCCATTGGCCAGCAAGATGTGCAGGTCTGCCATGCGCGCCGTCTCGCTCAGCCGCGGATCGACAACGATGACCATCTTCTCCGGATCACGGGAAAAACTGCGGATCGTCCTCTTTGCGTTCGGCATCTGATGAGAGACATATGCGTTGCTGCCCCAATAGACAATGACCTCATTGTTCTCATCATCCGGCTCCAAAAAATGGAACGCATAGCCGAAAATGCGGCCGTGGCTCCACCAGTCGCCCATAAATTCCACGCCGATGGGATTGAAATTATACTGCGTGCCGATGGCCTTCATCAGCGGCAGTGCGGTAGCGGCCGGCGTTGTAATGGAATAGGTTCCGCCGCCGAGAAAAGCCGCAGAACGCGGACCGTGCTTTTGAATAATGGCGTTGGCGCGTTCGGCAATCTCCCGGTATGCCTGCTCCCAGGAAATGCGCTCATAGTGGTCGCCCACACGCTTTTTCGGATAGAGGAGTCGATCCCGGTTCTCAGTAAAGTATTTCGCCGTTCTGCCCTTGCGGCAGCAGTAGCCGTTTGACCGCGGGCTGGACGGGTCGGGGCGGACATTGATGATCCGATTGTCCTCGACCTCCATCTCCAAGCCGCAGGTAACGGCGCATAGATTGCACCATGTTTTTTTCCAGACACCCAAGGCAGTTTCCTCCTCTGTTTCTTCATTATTAAGGTGTTTTATGGTTTTCTTGCCCTGTTGAACGGATCGTTTGTCAGGTTACGATTTTCCACTGCCGCAGGAAAGAAGCAGCGATGGATTCTGTTAAGGAGCATATTGCTCGTCTATTTGTGAAGTGGTCACAGATGTTATATCATACACCTGCGGCGATTACAAGCCTTTTGTTAAAAAGATATCCGGAAAGCACGAAAAAAGACGAAAGCCCATCAAATCGGCTTCCGTCCTTTCGTCTTTTCACTTCTCAAAACACCTTCCGTGTTTGCCTGTCAGATGATCGCTGTTTCACCCTCTAAGGGGAGACGCATGGTCTCTCTCATGCAGGCGGCCGCAGCGGGGGCATTCCGCTCGCTCACATACCGGAAGACCTCTTCGGCATTCCGAAGCACCGCTCCGGTCCCGTTCTTCTCGATAAACTGCTGATACATACGCTGCTGCGGCTCCATGGTGCAGTGATACAGCACCGTCAGCAGGAAATTATCACTCATTCGATAGAGCATATAGAGAAACTCCGTGATCCGCACACAGAACGCTTTTCGGTCCTCTTCCCGGCGAAGCTTTTCCAGGAGTTCTCCCCATTCTTCCAGGTCTTTCTCCGTCGCTCTCTTTACGGCCAGCTCTGCCGCCATGGGGTCCAGTGCGGCGCGGGTCTCACAGAAGGAGCGCACGTCATGCGCATTGAGCCGTCCCCCGTTATACTGAAGAATCGACAGGAGCATGGCGGGATTCCCGCTGGTCCGGTAGTCTGTCACATAGACGCCGTGACGCGGCTTGACCTCTACGAAGCCCTTGTTTGCCAGCTCCGCGACCCCCGCGTTCACAATCGTCAGGCTGACCCCCATTTGCGTGCAGAGCTCTCTTGACGTGGGCAGGCGGTCACCCGGCTTCAGTTCTTCCGACAGGATCTGCCGCTCAATCTCCCGCACAAAGGTCTGCCGAACGGATAAGCTGTTCTTGGTTCCGTTGCTCATGAATGCTCCGCGTGATCGTGATGGTGATGATGGTGCTCGTGGTCATGATCCGTGGATCCGTCGGCAAAGAGCATGTCCATCCCGTGAAGGATCGCCTCCAGCACCGCCGCAAGATTTTCCTTCGCGGCCTTTTCGCTGCCGGGAAGATTCACGATCAGGGTCTTGCCCCGGATGCCGGCTACGCTGCGGCTGAGGCACCCCCGCGGGGTGATCTGCAGACTGGCCCAGCGCATCGCCTCCGGGATGCCGCGGGTCTCGCGCTCCACCACGGCCAGTGTCGCCTCGGGCGTGATGTCCCGCTGGGAAAAGCCGGTACCGCCCGTCGTCATGATGAGGCCGATTTTCTTCTCATCCGCACAGGCGATCAGTTCTGCCTTGATCTGTTCCATCTCGTCCGGAATGATGTTGGTATAAACCACGTCAAAGCCCGCTTCCTCCAGCATCCTGCAGACTGCCGGTCCGCTGGTATCCACTCGCTCGCCGCGGGACCCCTTGTCGCTGACGGTGATGACTGCCGCTGTATACTTCATAATAGAACCTCCCTGGTTTTGCTCTTTTTCTCAATGCGCTCAGTATACCGCGAAGCAGCGGATTCTTCAAGCGGCATTTCCGGAAAAGCGGCACCGGGGATCCAGTATCGCCCGGTGCCGCTTTGGAATTTTATTCTGTAACAGCGCTCTTCAGGCTTTACAGCGGCCTTTCGAGCCCGTACTTCGTGACGCTTGCATTTTCATCGGCCGGCTCGAACACGCCGTCATACACCTGCTCGGTATTCCAGAGAATGTGGTCTGTCCCCGTAAGCATCAGTCCGTTGGCATAGCAGTCATGAATGCGGCAGTTCTGGAAGAGGAAATGGCTGCAGTTCCAGAGGTTCGCGCCGTATTCGCTGCACTCATAAATCTCGGTGTCGCGGATGATAAAGTCCGAGCTGTCGCTGGCGCCGATACCGTTTACGCCACAGCCGAAGAGGCCGCAGTTGGCGATTTCCACATCCCGGCACCCGGTAAACTCAAACACATCCCCGGCGCAGGAACCGGGCGCCTCGCGCAGATGTCCGGCCGTCAGATCGCTGATGCCGATTCCGGAGCAGGAGTCAAAGCGCAGCACATCCGCATAGCGCGGTGTCGCCTGGAGCGTGGTTATGTCTTTTCCCTGACCGATGATCTTCAGGTTCCGCACCCCCTGAATCACCAGGCACGGGCCGTCGTAAACCTCCATCCAGTAATAATTTACGCCGCCTGCACCGCCGTAATTGCCAGCCGTGCTGAGGTCGATCAGCGGCGCATCCACATAAATCACGCTGTTGCTGCCGATGGCGGCGAGGAATTCATCCGCGGTTGTGACATGACTGACCGTTGCTTCTCCAGTTGCCTGCTGATCTTCTTCCGGGAAATACTCAACGGTGAATGAGAAGGTATAACTGTCTGCATCACAGGGTACCCTTGTCAGCCCTTCCAGAGCGGCCTGATCCATGCCCATACCGTTCTCATCGACCACCGGAACCGCTGCCGTGGGGGTGTCCGCGTCTGCATGGAAGAAGGGTCCGGTCAGCTGATTTCCGGCGAACTCCGTTCCGCTCACCGTCACCGGCTGGCCCGAGACAAAGAACATGCCGCCCCAGTCATACTGACCGACGATGTTGTCGCGGACGCTGCAGCCGGAGATCAAAAATCCCTGGGTATAAGAGCTTTGGAAGAGCGTCTGTGTGTTGTTTCCCGAAATCTCTGTATTGAGCACCGCAAAGCCGTTGCAGCCGTGCGCATGCAGCAGATTGAATGCGTACCAGTCGGATTCGTGTTCTTTGCTGTAGCCGCAGTGCCGGATTTCCCCGTCCACGAAACGGACGTCCTCACAGTTGAAGGTTTCAATGGCTCCGTAGGTGCAGTCATGGATGACCGTGTTTTCGGCAATAATGGAGAGGCTTTCCGACGCCGTGATGCCGTAGGTGCCGCAACCGTACAGGTCGCAGTTTTCAACGCGGACCCGGCTGCAGCTGTAGAAGTCCAAAACGCCGCCGGAGCAGTACCCTTCTCCCGGTGTGTGTCCCGCCGTGAGATTGGAGATGTGCAGATCATCACAGCTGTCCGCCGCCAGGACATTGGCGTAGCGGGGTTCGGTCACGATGCTGCAGCGCTGTACATCGCTGCCCTCCAGCCAGAGTCCAGCGACATTTCGGATTACGAGCTGGTATCCATCCCAGGAATCCACCCAGTGCCAGTATTCTCCCGCACTCACGTCTCCGTAGGTCCGGGCCTGTGTCAGGTTGTATTCCCCGTCTTCCAGCTGAATCACGCGGTCAGGCCCGATCGCATCCAGAAGTTCATCCACGGTGCTGACCCGGAAAACAGCTTCCGGTCTTATTCCGTCTGCTGCATTGGGTTCCGCTTCTTCGGCATGGGCCGCCGGAGCAATCCCGCTCCCGAAACCGGTGATCAAAAGAAGCATTGCCAGCAGCAGGGGAAACAGCGTTCTTGTTGTATGGTTCGGTCTTTTTTTCACGATTTGCTCAGTCCTTTCCGTGACAGATGATGTATCATGTATTATTGTGATGCTGAACTCAGTATAGCAGATTCCTCCGGAAAAGAGTCTGAAGAATCCTTAATTCCGTTTCCCCTGCCGGATCCGGTCCCGTTCAAAAGCCCGGTTGATTTCATTCAGGACCCGCTTTTTGTCCGCACTCCACCTTGGCGCAATCAGGCTGCGTTTTGCTCCGTCGCCGGTCAGGCGGTGAACCACCATCTCCGGCGGGATGCTCTCGATGCATTCTTCAAGAATCCGGATATAGGTATCTAAAGACAGTACTTCAAGCGCTCCCGCCCGGTACTCTTCCGCGAGATCCGTCCCTTCCAGCACATGGAGCAGTTGGAACTTGATTCCCTGCACGCCGCTTCTCCCGATGTAGGCCGCCGTCTGCCGGATCATCTCCGGTGTCTCCCCTGGGAGGCCGATGATCATATGGACAATTACAGTGATGCCCGCAGCCTGCAGCCGCCGAACCGCATCATCGTACACCTTCAGCGGATAGCCCCGCCGGATGGTCAAAGCGGTCAGCTCATGAATGGTCTGCAGACCAAGTTCGATCCAGACAGGTTTCTTACTGTTCAGTTCTTTGAGCAGCGTGATCACCTCGTCGTCGAGGCAGTCCGGCCTCGTGCCGATGGATAAAGCCGCAATGTCCGGGTGCCGGAGAGTTTCGGTGTAGAGGTTCCGAAGCCGTTCGATCGGCGCATAGGTTCCGGTGTAGCTCTGATAATAGGCGATGAACTTCTTCGCACCCTTCTCCGCCACCACCGCTTTTGCCATCTCGATGGCTTCGGAGACATTGTCCCCCACCGGGATAGCAAAGTCGCCGCTCCCGCCCGCGCAGAAGGTACATCCGCCGGTTCCTTTGCTTCCGTCCCGCGTCGGGCAGGTAAAGCCGCCGTCCAGTGCAAGTTTGTAAACCTTCTCCCCGAACTGCTCCCGCAGGAAACTGTTCAGACTGCGGTAGTGCTGATTTGTCTCATTCAGTTTTAGTTGCTCATTTTCCCTTGTCATTTGCGCCACCTGCTCTGTGCATGATGATACCACAAGTCCGAAGAAGAGGAAAGGATAATTCCGGCAGCAGGCTTACTTTCTTGATATTCCCTTGCCCGCGTGAAAATTCTCCGAAAATTATAGTATAATATTCCCTGCTTTGAAACCTTTCCTGTTTTTTGCTGTATATAAGGGTGAGAGCTCTTACATCGAAGGAGGTTCAGTATGGAAGACAGACAGATTGTTGACCTTTACTGGCAGCGTTCCGACCTGGCCATATCGGAAACCAATCAGAAGTATGGGAGATATTGCCACACCATTGCCTATAATATCTGCGGGACCAACGAGGATGCGGAAGAATGTGTCAGCGACACCTGGTTCCGTGCCTGGAATCTCATGCCCGATCGGCGCCCGACCGTATTATCGGCATTTCTCGGCCGTATCACCAGAAACTTCGCCATTAACCTTATTCAATCAAAAAACAGGATCAAGCGCGGCGGAGGGGAAGCGGTACTTGCGCTGGACGAGCTGGAGGAGTGTATTCCCGGCGGGACAAATCCGGAACAGGCTCTGGAAGAAAAAGAACTCGCAAGGGCAATCGGAAGATTTGTTTCCGGACTTCCCAAAACAGAGAAGAAGATCTTCGTCCTGCGGTACTGGTATGTGGCATCCATGGATGACATCGCGGAAACGCTCGGATTCAGCATAGGGAAAGTCAAAACCAGTCTGTTCCGTACCCGCAAAAAGCTGAAGAACTACCTGGAGGAGGAAGGCTTATGTTAGACTCGCTGACACTTCTGCGCGCGATGAACGGCATTCATGGGGAGGATGTAGTCATGGCCGGAAAGATTTATTTTGAAAGCAGAAAAACAAGAACCACAAGGAGAATCGTTCACCTTACATTGCTGGCAGCCGTATTGATCAGTCTGCTCACCATTGGAGCATACGCAAGCAATTTCCTCGGTCTGAAAGCGATCATGATCCCCGAGGCAACTATCGAAATAAGCAACACGCCCGCCCTCGCTGCACAGCCGCAGGCAGAAACGGAGGAAATAGGCAGTGCGGCACCGGTCTCCGCGCCGGAGCCGCAGGAAGCAGCCGAACAAGCGGACAGCAACGCGCTCGTCTCCATCACCCAGCCGCAGGCGGTTCCGGAGGAGCTGGACAGCAGCATAAAGGAGAAGGTTACGAACGCCCGCGCCGCCTGGGACGAATGGCAAAACTGGCGTGAGACGGCCGCAGAGATTCCGCACAATCCGGAAGTCTTCAATTTTCCGAAGAATACCGGCGTACGCAACGAAGAGGAAAACGAAGACGGAAGCTATACGCTGTCTTTCTATGACAAAGACACCTGGGCTTTGATCAAACCGGATGCTAACGGTGCGCCGGACTATTCCGCCGCTCCACCGACCGAAGTCCGTATTGCCACCGCCGATGAGATGGCGGCACACAAGGCCTGGATGGAATATCAGTATAATACCTACGGGGACTACGATTTCAACTACGACATTCACAACGAAACGGAAGCGGCAAAGCTGGAAGCAATCGCCGCGAAGTACGGGCTGCGTCTGCGCCGCGGCCAGACGCTTCTATGGAGCAAAGAGACAACAGAAAAGATGGACGCGGAGTTCAACGCCCAGCACGGGACCAGTCTCCAAACCGATACCAGCGATCCCCGTTTTCTCACAGACCGTGAGCTTTGTGATCGCATTT
>CAMKEK010000008.1:0-20022 GCA_946411545.1 uncultured Clostridia bacterium | reverse complement strand
AAAAGAATATAAAATGCATCACTGCGTTTTATGTTGTGGATTTTACACTATTTTTGAGGAAATGGCAAGCCTCAGAAAAGGAGAGATTTGTCAATATCAACAAATTTATGCAGTTTGCCGGTTTCGATGGAGATTCAAAAGAGAATGACAGCGAATTAACCAAAAGTCTTAATCTTTCTTAGGAATGCGCTGCGCTGGTTGAAAAGAAGCACAAAATCTTGTATACTGCAGAAAAAGGTAACCACTATTTTCGAAATTATTACAAATTGGAAAAATTTTTTCTCAAAATTTCTTAAAAACTCTTGCAATTGATTTCAAAAGGTGGTATCTTATATGCACACAGCGGGAGAAAGGCGCAATCTGCCGGTGTGGAGTTAACAATTCGTAAGCATTTTTTTACGATAGAAGGAGAACAGACATGAAAGCAACATCTAAACTCATTTCTGTAGTTCTGATTCTTGCAATGTGCCTGAGCCTGTTTACAGTCTCTGCCTTTGCGGAAACGATTCCGGGTGAGATGATTTCCACTCCGATCGGAGGAATCCCGGCAGCAAATAATTGGGTTGCCGAGCACAGAGCTCAGCAGTCTGCTAATCAGCCTGCTATAATTGAGGACAACAGCTATGAGGGAAGCACCGATGCAGAGACGGATGCAGCGGCTGATGTAACTGCACAGACCGTTCCTGCTGTTACCGAACAGGTAACCGAAACCGTTCCTGCGATCGTTGAGGTCAGCACTGCGGCGGATCTGGCTGCGGCAGCGGCCAAGGGCGGCGAGATCAGGCTTCTTGACAACATCGTCATGAGCGAAGGCCTGACGGTTGCGGCCAGTGCGGTCATCGACCTGAACGGAAAGACCCTTTCCTTTGAGAATGAAGCTGGCGCGAAGGGCATGGCGATTACCGGTATGGGCGCGACGCTCAAAAACGGTACTGTTTCTGCCAAGGGCTCTGTTCTGGCAAGCGCTAATGGCAATGTGGAAATCGGGTTTGGCTCTGTTGCCAGCGATGTGACGCTGAATAATGTCAATGTTCGTTTCTATGCACCGGCAGAGTGGACCATGTTCGGCCAGGGCGTCAAGCTGGTGTATGGCACCTATAACCGTGATGTTTCCAACTACTTCGAAGGCAGCGAGAAACTCGAAGTTGTGGAGCAGAACGGGGTCTACACGGTCAGAGACAAGGTCGAGGCGCCTGCGGTGATTCCCGCAGTTACCGAGAATGCAGAAACTCCTGCAGCCGAGACTGAGCAGACGGATGTTGCGGCTGAAGAGCCTGTGACCGAAACCGAGCAGACCAATGCTGCGGCTGAAGAGCCTGCAGCCGAGACTGAGCAGACGGATGTTGCGGCTGAAGAGCCTGCGGCCGAGACCGAGCAGGCGGACGTTGCGGTCGAAGAGACCAATACGGCTGACGAACAGAACGATGCCGAGACGACACAGGCTGATGTCGAAGTCGAAGGCGACGCCGCCGCTGTTGAAGGCGATGACGCCGCTGTTGAAGGCGATGACGCTGCTTTCGAAGGCGACGAAGCCGCTGCCGAAGGCGAAGAGGCCGCTGTCGAAGGCGATGACGCCGCTGTTGAAGGTGACGACGCCACTGTCGAAGGCGACGAGGCCGCTGTTGAAGGCGACGAGGCCGCTGTTGAAGGTGACGACGCCGCTGCCGAAGGCGAGCAGACCGACGAGAATGCACTTCCTGAATCCGATGAGCAGCTGGCCAACGAGACTCCGGCTGACGAAGAGCCTGCCGATGAGACTCCGGTAAACGTTGTTGAAGAGAAAGAGGAAGAGCCGGTCACGGAGGAAGAAATCCGTGCCGACCTGGAAGCAGAGAACGCAGAAGAGCCTGATGCCGTTACCCTGACCGGGACGGATCCTGTCACCGGCGCGGTGGTCATTGTTACCGGCAAGAATCTGCCGGAAGGTCTGACCGTTGTTGTGAAGCCTCTCTCTGTTGACAGCATCGGCGGTCTGGCGGAGGATGAGCGCGCGGTTCTGGCACTGGATATCAGCCTCGTGGATGCGGAAGGCAACGAATACGAGCCGCAGGATGACCCGAATGTCGGCGCGGTTTCCGTACAGATTCAGCACAGCGCACTTGGCAACCTCGAAGAGGATGAATCCCTCGCCCTCTATCACGTTGTGGATGATGTGAGCCGTATGGTCGGTTCCGCGGAACAGACCGGGGAAGGCGTTCTGGACTTTGCCACGGGCAGCTTCTCTCCGTTCATTATCACAGTCACAAGCGGCAATGGAACCGCCAATACCGGAAGCCTTGGCGAGACTCATCACAAAAAAGTCACCATCACCAATATCACCGGTGATATCTATGTGAAGGGAACTATTGGCGATAAGCAGAACCTGATCTTCCGTATCGACGGAGGTGTTGTCCCTGAGAGCATTTCGGTGGTCGATCCTGACCAGGTTTCCTCCGGAAGCGCCAGCGTCTACAAATCCGGATATATGATCTATGATAGTGGCGACGTATCGATTCTAGATACAACAGACCATTGGGACTATGTCATTACCGATCAGGCCGGAAACGCAGTTGACATGACAAAGACGATCCCTGATCCTGTCTATGTTACGTTCAGCAAGGCTTCTCTGGCAAATGCCCCGACCGGCAAGTGGGGTTTTGTGTTCTGGTTCCGTGACACCACGGACAGCGGCGCCCAGCGCGTCTACATGGTTCAGTATGTGACCATCGTCCCCCAGGCTGTGATCAAGGCGCTGGCTCCCGTGGACGGCTTCGGCGACTTCTACTACAACAAGTGCAGCTATGATCCCCTGGAATTCTTTATTACGGCGGATCTCCACAAGTTTTCGATCACAGACAGCAAAGGCAAAACAGTCGTCTGGTACGATTATGACACGGATCCGAAGCATGTTTATGTGAATACAACGGAGTTCCCCAACAAGACCTTTAATTACGGCGATGTCTTCCAGATTACCGACTATAAGGTGAGCGGCGACATGCTTGGCATCAGCGACTACTGGACCGAAGATCCGGTCAGCCATGAGTTCATCGGCGGCAAGTCCCTGAAGGTTTACCATGAACTGCTGAAGAAACTTGACTTTGGCGATTATACCATCAGCGTCACCCAGAAGAATCATACGAAGAACAATGCGGATCCGAAAGACCCGAAGGCAGCCTATGCCAACGATGCAGGTCCCGCTAACTTCAAGCTGAGCCTGCTCCCCGGCATTGCGGTAGCGGACGGCCTGGATGACTACATCAAGGGCAAGAACGTATGGATCAAGTTCGTTTCCTGCTGGCCCATCGACTATGACGATGACGGCACGCTCGCAATCTGGATCGGCGGACAGAAGATCAGCAAGGATTATTACTCCATCTCCAACGATCACCAGACCCTCTGGATTTATCGGAACCTCCTGGATCAGCTGCGCAGCAACAACAGCTACACGCTGACTGCCCGGCTGTGGCGTCTGAACAAGACGGACGGACACAGGGAATACTTCTACCCGGCCCAGGCTTCCTTCAACATCCTGGCGGCAGGTTCCACCTCCTACAAGTCCCCGAAGACCGGCGACAACTCCAATGTTGCCCTTTGGGCGGCAGTGGCTGTCCTCTCCGGCGGCGCGGTGGTTGCCCTGATCCCGAAGAAGAAACGGGTCAGCAAGTAAGCCGAGGAATCACTCGAAAAGAAACAAGTCAAGATGAACCGCTGCGGTTTTCCGCAGCGGTTTTTCTGCGCAGATGAAAAATCGGTGGAAAAAGCGTGAAAGATATGATAGGATATCGCAGGACTAATCATCTGGAGGCATGAACCATGAGACCCTATAACACCGAAATCATCTCCGTCGGAACGGAGATCCTTCTGGGACATATTACGAACACCGACGCGAGGGATATCTCCGAGATGCTTTCCCGTATCGGGATCAACGTCAAGTATCACACCGTAGTAGGAGACAACCCCGAACGGCTCCGCGCCTGCGTGGAGATCGCAAAATCCCGTGCGGATATCATCGTCACGACAGGCGGCCTGGGACCGACCTGTGACGAC
Source organism: uncultured Clostridia bacterium (assembly GCA_946411545.1). GTDB lineage: Bacteria > Bacillota > Clostridia > Oscillospirales > Oscillospiraceae > Limivicinus. Next base: position 15,996 of record CAMKEK010000008.1, on the reverse strand, counting down.
CTGACCAAGCAGATTCTGGCGGAGAGCTTCAGCCTGAAGCTGGTGCAGAATGACGACGAGGTCAAATTCCTCCATGAGTTTATCCGGAACAAGCGGAACTTCACACCGAATAATTTTCAGCAGGCGATGCTGCCGGAGGGCTGCACCGTGTTTCATAATCTCTGGGGCACGGCGCCCGGCTGCGCGTTTCAGGCGGAGGGAAAGACGGTTATCATGATGCCGGGACCGCCGGTGGAGTGTGTGCCGATGTTCCGAACCTATGGCGTGCCGTATCTGCGTTCCCTCTCCGATGAGGAGATTGTTTCGCATTCAATCCGGGTTTTCGGGATCGGAGAGAGTGCGATCGACGACATGTTTGCCGATGAGATGAATGTCATGGTGAACCCCACCATGGCCCCTTATGCCAAGGAGTGCGATTGCCTGCTGCAGGTGACGGCCAAGGCCGGAAGCGAGGCGGAGGCCGAGAAGATGATGGCCCCGGTGATTGCGCATGTGAAAGAGCGGCTCGGCGATTTTGTCTATGGGATGGATGTGGAGTGCATTGAGGAGGCGGTGTTCCCGCTCCTGAAGGATAAGGGACTGACCTTCGCAACGGCTGAGAGCTGCACCGGCGGAGAGATTGCCAAGCGCTTTACGGACATCCCCGGCGCAAGCAGCGTCTTCCTGGGGGGCGCGGTGGTGTATACAAACGAAGTGAAGGCGAGACTCCTGGGGCTGGATCCGAAGATGATCGAGGAGAAGGGGGCTGTAAGCCGTGAAGTAGCCGTGGCACTGGCAGAGCAGGTCCGCCGCCTGACCGGAGCCGACATCGGCATCGGCGTTACAGGTCTGGCCGGTCCCGACGGAGACGGTGTCCATGAGGTCGGAACCGTCTTTGTTTCGATGTCGGTGGAGGGAAACACTTATGTACGCGCCCTCAGCCTCGGACCGAAGCGCACCCGCAGCTATATCCGACGGATGAGCGGAAATCACGCCTATGACATGATGCGCCGATGGCTGAACGGCCTCCCGGTGGAAGAGATATAAAATGATTTTGCCTCTGCGAAGACAGAGGCAAAAATTTTTGATTTCCTATGGACAAAGAAAAAAAGCCTATGCTATAATGATTGGCTGTGAAAATAGAGGAAGTGTTTTTCAATTTTAATGAATGATGGACGGAAGGACGGAATAAGCATATGAAATGCCCTTTTTGCGGTTATACCGAGAGCAAGGTGATTGATTCACGCCCGGCGGAAGGCTACACCATGATCCGTCGCCGCAGAGAGTGCCTCTCCTGTCAGAAGCGCTTTACCACCTATGAGAGCATCGAGCGGATGCCGCTGGTGGTCGTGAAAAGAGACGGCCTGCGTCAGTCTTTTGACCGTGTAAAGCTCATCAACGGCATGGTCCGTGCCTGCGAGAAACGGCCGGTTCCGCTGGAGAAGCTGGAGGCGATCGCCGATGAGATCGAACAGGAACTCCAGGGGAAGCTGGACCGCGAGATCAGCACGGTCGAGATCGGCGAGATGGTCATGAAACGGCTGAAGGAAGTGGACGAAGTGGCGTATGTCCGCTTTGCTTCCGTATATCGCAGTTTCAAGGATATCAACACCTTTATGGAAGAGCTCAGCAAGCTCCTGACGGAAACGAAGTGACAGAAGAATGAAAACATTTGTATCGGACAGCGCATCGATCATCGAACGTGCTGCGGAGAGCATCCGCGATGTGCTGAAAGAGAAGCCGGATGCCGTGATCACCATGGCTGCGGGGAGAACGATGCTCCCGCTCTGGGAGAAGCTCGGAGAACTTGTGCGCAAGGGAGAACTCAGCCTGTCTGAGGCGAAGTTCTTTCAGACGGCAGAGTTTCTCGATGGCCCGGAGGGAAAGACGCTCCGCCGGATGACGGAGGATAAGCTGCTGGCGGTGACCGACCTGAAGGAAGAGCACTGCTTCTGGCTGTCCGAGGAGAGCCTGAAGGACTGCGATGCGGAAATCGCAGAAGCAGGCGGCCTGGACCTCGCGGTGCTGGGCCTCGGCCGGAATGCCCATATCGGCTTTAACGAACCGGCAACGCAGTATGACACCCGCTGCCGCATCCAGAAGCTCACCGCCAAAACCCGGGAACAGTACAGCTGGCTGTTCGGCACACCGGAGGCAGTTCCGGAAAAAGCCTGCACCCTTGGGATCCATACCCTGGTGGAGGCAAAGAAAATCCTGGTGCTTGCCCTGGGTGAAGAGAAGGCCCAGGCGGTGTTTGACATGCTCTATGCCCGGGACGACAGCATTATTCCGGCGGCGTTTCTGCAGCTGCCCTTTGACGTAACGGTGTTTGCCGATACGGAAGCGGGAAGAAAACTGTAAAAATATGCCGTCCCGTCTCAGACGGAATGGCAGGATATGTGCATGCACCCTTCGATGTGGCGGTGTTTTCCGAAACAGAAGAGGGCTGGCTGCACGGTAATGGTAAAAAAATCGTATCTCAGAAAGAAGGAAACAAAATGGGGAAGTATTTCGGAACTGACGGATTTCGCGGAGAGGCGAACAAGGACCTGACCGTTGATCACGCCTTCAGGATCGGCCGGTATCTCGGCTGGTACTATGGGAAGGATCACAAGGCCAAGGTCGTGATCGGCAAGGATACCCGCCGCTCCAGCTATATGTTCGAATCCGCGCTCTGTGCCGGCCTGACCGCCTCGGGCGCAGATGCATATCTGCTGCATGTCACCAGCACGCCGAGCGTATCCTATATCACGCGGGCGGACGACTTTGACTGCGGCATCATGATCTCCGCCAGCCACAATCCCTATTATGACAACGGAATCAAGCTCATCAACTCCGACGGCGACAAGATGGAAGAGAGCCTTCTCGACGGCATTGAGGCCTACCTCGACAGCGATGAGCAGCTTCCCTATGCCCAGGGCGCCGACATCGGCCAGACCATCGACTATGCCGCGGGCCGCAACCGCTATCTCGGCTACCTGATCTCCCTCGCGACACGCTCCTATAAGGGCAAGCGCGTCGGACTGGACTGCGCCAACGGAAGCACCTGGATGATGGCCAAGAGCGTCTTCGACGCCCTCGGCGCCGATACCTATGTGATCTCCAATCATCCGGACGGCCTGAACATCAATGTCGACTGCGGTTCGACCCATATTGAGCAGCTTCAGAAATACGTGCTGGAAAACAAGCTGGACGTCGGCTTTGCCTTTGACGGAGACGCGGACCGCTGCCTGGCCGTGGACGAGAAAGGAAACGTCTGCAACGGCGATCATATTCTCTACCTCTCGGCAAAGTATCTGCAGGAGCGCGGCATGTTCGGAAGCTCCAAGGTCGTCACGACGATTATGTCCAACATGGGCCTTTACAAGGCGCTGGATGAGCTGGGCATCGGCTATGAAAAGACCGCGGTCGGAGACAAGTATGTCGCCGAGAACATGAAGAAGAACGGCCACCTGATCGGCGGCGAGCAGTCCGGGCACATCATTTTTGCCCGCTACGCCACCACCGGTGACGGCGTGCTTACGGCCATCAAGGTGATGGAAGCCATGTGCGAGACAAAGCTTCCTCTCTCCAAGCTCACCGAGGGCATGAAAATGTACCCCCAGAAGCTCAAGAACGTCGTCGTCGACGACAAGGACGGCACGCTCGCGGATGCGGCGGTCCAGGCGGAAGTGAAAAAAGTAGAGGAAGAACTCGGCACCGAAGGACGTGTTGTCCTGCGCAAATCCGGGACCGAGCCGCTGCTGCGCGTGATGGTGGAAGCCGGAACGCAGGAGCTCTGCGAAGAAAAGGTCGATCAGATTATCGCGGCCATGAAGGATGCCGGCCATCTGATCCGCGTGAAATAAGCATCCGGGAGAGGAGAAGAAACGACTATGGTTACCATCGACGAACTGCTTGATCTGAGTAAGACCATTGCGGCCGACCTGTTTGAAGGCAAGACCTATCCCTGGGAAGTCCTGGACGAGATCAAGGACTTCATCCTGAAGCTTGGGGAGAACCTGCCGGCGGACGAATATGCCCATCCGGCGGAGGGAATCTGGATCGCAAACGACGCGAAGGTGTTTCCCTCGGCCTACATTGGGGCACCCTGCATCATCGACCACGGCGCCGAGATCCGGCACTGCGCCTTTATCCGCGGTAGCGCCATCGTCGGCAAAAACGCGGTGGTCGGCAACTCCTGTGAACTGAAGAACGTGGTTCTTTTTGATAACGTCCAGACCCCTCATTATAATTATGTCGGTGACTCGGTGCTCGGCTACAAGGCCCACATGGGCGCGGGATCCATCACCAGCAACGTCAAGAGCGACAAGACCCTTGTTGTGGTAAAGCAGCCCGGGGCGTTCATTGAGACCGGACGCAAAAAGTTCGGCGCGATTCTGGGCGACTTTGTCGAGGTGGGCTGCAACAGCGTGCTGAATCCGGGAACCGTGGTAGGCCGCTGCAGCAACATCTATCCGACCTCCTGTGTGCGCGGCGTAATCCCCGCCAACAGCATCTACAAGGACAAGGTCGACATCGTCCTGAAGAACTGAAGCAGAATCCATGGACGAAATCGGATACGTATTCAGCCCCCTTGACCTGAAGATCCTGATCCTGTTCATTCTGCGCAGGCTCCCCGGAGAGATCGAAACGGAGCGCCTGATGCAGATCTGCCAGGAGGACGGCGTGGTCAATTACTTCGACTTCACCATCTGCCTGGACGAACTGAAGGAAAGCGGTCAGCTGACCCTGGAGGACGGGTTCTGCAGCATTACGCCCCGCGGCAGGCAGACGGCGGAGACGCTGGACACCAGTCTGCCCTACAGCGTGAGAATGCACGCGGAGAAGGCGGCCGAGGCGGAGGCGGCGGTAATCAGCCGCAACAACTGCATCACCGTGCAGCACAGCTCCAACGAGGCCGGCTGCACGGCGGAACTGGTGCTGAACGACGGCATCAGCGACATTCTGCACCTGCGCATTCTGTGCGCGGATGAGGAGCAGGCCGAGCTCATTGAAAAAAAGTTTCGGCGCAATGCCGAAGAAACCTATCAAAAAATCATCGCTGTTCTCAGTGAATAAAAAGGAACCGGAAGCATATGAAAGTCTATATTCCCGAAGGCTATAAAAGCATCCTCGGCATGTATGATACCCAGAAAGCCATCAGCCTGATCCACCGGCTCTTTGAAGACCGGCTGGGTGCGCTGCTGAACCTCTACCGGGTCTCCGCTCCGCTGTTTGTGGAGGAGAACTCCGGTCTGAACGACAATCTCAACGGCTATGAACGTCCGGTCAGCTTTGACATCCTGCATGCGCCCGACCACAAGGCCCAGGTCGTCCAGTCCCTGGCCAAGTGGAAGCGCCTTGCCCTGAAGCGCTACGGCTTCTTCCCCGGAAAGGGCCTTTACACCGATATGAACGCCATCCGCCGCGATGAAGACGAACTTGACAACCTCCACTCGGTCTATGTGGACCAGTGGGACTGGGAGAAAGTGATTCTCCCCGAAAACCGGAATACCGATTATCTGAAGCTCACGGTCATGGACATTGTAAGCGCCATCTGTGATACTCAGGATACCATCGAGTCGATCTATCCACAGCTGCAGGTGCTTGGCAAGCTGAAGAGAGACGTCTCCTTCGTGACCACCCAGGAACTGGAGGATCTCTATCCCGATCTGACGCCGAAACAGAGGGAGAACACCTGGGTCAAGGAACACCGCACCGCCTTTATCATGGGCATCGGCGGCAAGCTCCGCTCCGGACAGCGCCATGACGGACGTGCCCCGGACTATGACGACTGGGACCTCAACGGGGACATCTTCTTCTATGACGATGTTCTGGACTGCGCCATGGAGATCTCTTCCATGGGAATCCGTGTGAATCCGGAGTCGATGGACCGGCAGCTGCGTCTTGCCGGCTGCGACGAGCGCAGAGCGCTCCCGTATCACAGAATGCTTCTGAACGGGGAGCTTCCCCTGACCATCGGCGGCGGCATCGGCCAGTCCCGCGTGTCCATGCTCCTGCTGGGCAAGGCCCACATCGGAGAGGTGCAAGCGTCGATCTGGGACGATCAGACCGTAAAGCTCTGCGAAGAACGCGGCGTGGCGCTGCTCTGAGCGGATGACGGAAGAACTGCGAAGCCGACAGAGCGCCCCGGTCCGTTTCTTCCGGGAACTGGCACGGAATGCCGAGTTCAGACGGGAAAACGGACTGTATCTTTGCGACGGGGAAAAGCTCCTTCAGGAAGCCCTGCGCTCAGAGGCGGAGGTGTGCCAAGTCGTCTGGAGAGAAAAGCGAACAGACGCCTACGGCACGTTTGAAAAGGAATATTTGGCCTCGTCAGAGCTGTTTGACTATATCTCGCCCATGAAGAATTCTCCCGGACCGCTCTTCAGCGTCCGGATGAAGCCGGAGACCGCGCTCTCCGAGCCGAAGCGGGTGCTTCTGCTGGAGGAGATTCAGGATCCCGGAAACGTCGGGACGATCCTACGGACTGCCGATGCGTTTGACATAGACGCGCTGATCCTGCTGGAAGGCTGTGCCGACGTGTATGCCCCCAAAACCGTACGGGCGAGCATGGGGGCCGTCTTTCGGCAGAACGTGCTGCGGATGACGCGCGCGGATGCGGTTGCAGCCTGCCGCGCCCAAGGGCTGCCGCTCTTCGGGGCCGCCCTGAGCCCGCGGGCACAGGACCTTCGCAAGCTCAACTTGGACCGCTCGGCGGTTGCCATCGGAAGTGAAGGCCACGGCCTGAGCGAAGACCTTCTCCGACAGTGCGACGGAGAACTGATCATCCCTATGAGCGGGGAAGCGGAATCCCTGAACGCGGGCATCGCCGCGGCGATCGTCATGTGGGAGATGTGCCGTCAGGAGGCATAAAAGATGGAGAACATCCGGTACTGGGTCTGGCTTTCACAACTGAATATCAGTCCGAAGGCACGCGCCGCGGTGATGCGGATGTTTGAGAGCGCGGAAGCGGCATTTCATTCGAAGGAAGGCAGCTTTCGGAAGAAAAGGGGCATTTCGCCCCAGGAGGCGGAGCTCTTGGAAGCCCGCTCTCTGACGGGGGCGGATGAGGTCCTGGAACACTGCGAGGAGCAGGAGATTTCCGCCCTCCCTTATGATGCGCCGGAGTTTCCGGAGCGGCTTCGCCAGATCGCGGTGCCGCCCGCCGTCCTTTATGTGAAAGGCGTGCTCCCACCGATCGACCTGTTGCCGGTGATCTCGGTGATCGGGACGCGCAAAGCAAGCCCCTACGGTGTGAAAATGGGCGAGCGGCTGGCTTATGAGATTTCCCGCTGCGGCGGCACGGTGGTGAGCCTGCTGACGTCCGGCGTGGATGAAGCCGCGGCCAGAGGGGCGCTGCGGGCGGATAAGCCCTGTATCGGCGTGCTGGGAACGCCGCATGAGCTGTGCCGGATGGAGATCGGCAGGGACCTGCTCCGCGATGGCGCCCTGATCAGCGAGTATCCACCGGGTAAAGAGAGCAGCAGGCATTTCTTCCGGGAGCGAAACCGCATTGCGGCCGGAATCTCCGACGGCGTTGTGGTGGTGGAGGCTCCGGAGAAGAGCGGCACCCGCCTGTTTGTAAACGACGCGGTGGACCAGGGAAAGGATGTTTTTGCCGTACCGGGGAATGTCGATGCGGAAAATGCCGTCGGAACCCTGGCCCTTCTGAAGGACGGCGCCAAGCTGGTGACCTGCGGCGCTGAGGTGATGGAGGACTATGTCCTCCGCTATCCGGACTGCATCGATCTGAACCCGGAGCTGGAAGAGCGGACCGATCGTGCGGAGAAAGAACCGGAGCGTACAGAAAAGACAGGCGAAGGGAAAACGTCCGGGGACGTGCCGGCGGCACCTGACTTTGCCGAGGCGCAGGATGCGGATGCGGCGGAGCAGGCACTGCGTGCACGGCTTTCCGTTCTGACGGAGGATCAGCTGAAGATCATCAGCGCGATCGACCCGGGGTCAACCCATATCGACGATATCACGGAACGGACAGGGCTCAGCACCTCGCGGGTGCTGGCGCAGCTGACCGTTCTGGAGATCAAGGGCTTTGTCCGGCGTGAAACCGGCCGGAGATTTGCCCTGAACATAACAGTAGAAAAGTGAGGAAGAGAAGGAATGGCGAAAGCAAAGGAGCTGGTGATCGTCGAATCACCGTCCAAGGCCAAGACCATTGAAAAATATCTTGGCGGGAATTACAAGGTGACCGCATCCATGGGCCACCTGAGAGACCTGCCGAAGAGCAAGCTGGGCGTGGACCTGGAACACGGGTTCCAGCCGGAGTATATCCCGGTCAAGGACAAGAAGGATCTGATTGATGAGCTGAAGACGGAGAGCAAAAAGGCTCCCGTCGTCTACCTCGCGACGGACCCGGACCGTGAAGGAGAGGCGATTTCCTGGCATCTCAAGGAGCTGCTGGGGCTCAGCGACGAGAAGGCCAGACGCGTGACCTTTAACGAGATCACGAAAAAGGTCGTGACGGAGAGCATCCAGCACCCCCGCAACATCGATCAGGACCTGGTGGATGCCCAGCAGGCGCGCCGTGTGCTCGACCGCATCGTGGGCTATCAGATCTCACCCCTGCTCTGGAAGAAGGTCAAGCGCGGCCTGTCCGCCGGACGGGTCCAGTCGGTGGCGACGCGCATGGTGGTGGACCGCGAGGACGAGATCCGCGCGTTTCAGAGTGAGGAATACTGGCTGCTTGATGCCTTCCTGAAGAAGACGCAGGACGCGAACAGCTTCCGTGCCCGCTTCTACGGCACCACGGAGAAGAAGATGGAGCTCCATACCGAGGACGAGGTCAAGGTGATCCGTGACGCGGTAGAGAAAACCCCCTTCACCGTGCGCAGCGTCAAACGCACGGAGAAACAGCGCTCTCCCGCGCCTCCCTTTATCACCTCCACCCTGCAGCAGGAGGCCTCCCGCCGCCTGAACATGACGCCGCGGCGCACCATGTCGGTGGCGCAGCAGCTCTACGAAGGCGTCGAGATCACCGGCCACGGCAGCATCGGTCTGATCAGCTATATGCGTACCGACTCCCTGCGCCTGTCGGATGAGGCGGTGGCTTCCGCGCGGAGCTTCATTCAGGAGACTTACGGTTCGGCCTACTGCCCGAAACAGCCGCGCAGCTTCAAAACGAAGGCCGGCGCCCAGGATGCCCACGAGGCCATCCGCCCGACGGATGTGACCCTGACCCCGGAACTGGTCCGCAAGGACCTGACCCAGGAACAGTACCGCCTCTACCGGATTATCTGGGGGCGGTTCACCGCCTGCCAGATGTCAAACGCGGTTTATGACAATCTTGCCATCGAAGTGGAGAGCAGCGGTTATCTTTTCAAAGCAAACGCCTCGACCCTGAAATTTGCCGGCTATACCGCGGTCTATGAAGAGGCGACCGACGACGAGCAGAAGCAGGCCGAGAGCCTGCTCCCGGATCTGCAGGAGGGGGAGAAGCTGCTTCTGGACAAGACCGTGCCGGAGCAGCAGTTTACCCAGCCGCCTGCCCGCTATACCGAGGCCACACTGATTCGGGCGATGGAGGAGAAAGGCATCGGCCGCCCGTCCACTTACGCGCCGACCATCTCCACCATCACCGCGCATGACTACGTCATGAAGGAGGGCAAGTACCTCAAGCCGACACCGCTTGGAGAGGTCGTCACTGGTCTAATGAAGGATCACTTCAGCGACATCGTCGATCTGAAGTTTACAAACCACATGGAAGCGCGCCTGGATGAAATCGAGAGCGGCAAGAGCGCCTGGCAGGATGTGCTGCAGGAATTCTATGAGGACTTCGACGCCGAGATGAAGGCGGCGGAGACCGCCATGGACGGCCAGCGCATCAAGGTCCCGGATATCGTCAGCGATGAGGTCTGCGACGTCTGCGGCAAGCCCATGCTTGTAAAGAAAGGCCGCTTCGGCCAGTTCCTCGGCTGCAGCGGTTTTCCGGAGTGTACGTTTACCAAGCCCATCGTGGTCGAGATGCCCGGCAAGTGCCCGAAGTGCGGCGGCCGGATCCTGAAGCGCACCTCCAAGAAGGGCTATGTCTTCTATGCCTGCGAGCGCGGCACCGACTGCGGCTTTATCACCTGGGACGTGCCTACCAAGGACGTCTGCCCCCAGTGCGGAAAGACCATGTTCAAACGCAGCGGGCGCGGACCGCTCAAGTCCTTCTGCATCAATGAGGAATGCCCGGCGTTTGTCCCGGAGGAAAAACGCCGCTATCCGAAGCGGAAAACGGACGAAAATGCGGCGGCGGACGACGTGAAGCCGGAAGGCGAGGCGGAAGGGAAAGCCGCGAAATCCGCAGCGTCAAAGACGAAGAAAACCGCCTCTGCAAAGGCGGCCAAATCCACCGCGGCGAAGACGACGAAGTCGAGCGCAAAGACTTCCGCGGCGAAAACCGCTAAGACAGGCGCAGGAAAGACCGCGAAGACGGCGGCGAAAACGAAAAAATGAGCGATACGATTCTGGAATCGGGCGGTAGGACCCCACTTGGAACCGCAGAGTCCGTGACGGTGGTCGGCGCGGGCCTGGCCGGGAGCGAATGCGCCTGGCAGCTCGCCGAGCGCGGAATCCCCGTGACGCTCTATGAAATGCGCCCCGAGCGCTTTACACCGGCGCATCACACGGCGGACTTTGCGGAGCTTGTCTGCTCCAATTCTCTGCGCAGCGATGAATTGTCCAACGCGGTGGGGCTGCTGAAGGCCGAGATGCGGAAGATGAATTCGCTGGTGATGCGCGCGGCGGACCACACCAAGGTCGCCGCCGGCGGCGCGCTGGCCGTGGACCGGACCGCCTTCTCCCGGGAGATCACCGAAGCCCTGGAGCAGCATCCGCTTGTGACGGTCATCCGGAAAGAAGTCACAAGAATCCCGGAAGGCATCACCGTAATTGCCTCCGGACCGCTCAGCAGTGACGCGATTACAGAGCAGATCACGGGGCTCTGCCCGGAATTCGATCTGCATTTCTACGACGCGGTGGCACCGATTGTGACCCTGGAAAGCGTCGACATGGAAAACGCCTACTTTGCGTCCCGGTACGACAAGGGAACGGCAGATTATGTAAACTGCCCGATGACGAAGGAAGAGTACACGGCCTTCGTCCGGGAGCTTGTCTCCGCCGAAGAAGCGGAGGTACACGGCTTCGACGACGGGGGCGTATTTGAGGGCTGTATGCCGGTGGAGGTCATGGCACGGCGCGGAGAGGACACCCTGCGCTACGGCCCGCTGAAACCGGTGGGCCTGCGCAATCCGCGGACCGGGAAAGAGGATTACGCGGTGGTTCAGCTTCGGCAGGACAACACCGACGGTACGCTCTTCAACATGGTCGGGTTCCAGACCCACCTCAAGTGGGGAGAGCAGAAGCGGGTCTTTTCCATGATTCCGGCGCTGCGGAATGCGGAGTTTGTGCGCTACGGCGTCATGCACCGCAACACCTATCTGAACAGCCCCGGCCTTCTGGACCGGTATTATCGGCTCAGATCACAGCCGCGAATCCGCTTTGCCGGACAGATGACCGGCGTGGAGGGCTATGTGGAGTCGGCTGCCTCCGGCGTGCTGACGGGCATCGAGACGGCGGCCGAGATTCTGGGACTGGAACCGGTGGATTTCCCGCAGGAGACGGCCATCGGGGCGCTCAGCCTCTATGTCTCGCAGGGCAGCATCGGCGATTTTCAGCCGATGAACATCAACTTCGGAATCATCAAAAGCCTGGACTACCGGGTGAAGGGAAAACGAAACAAGAATGCCGAGATCTCCCGGCGTTCTCTCGCCATTCTGGAAGAACGGATGAAAAAGGAGGTTTTCCATGTTGAGAATACTCGTTGACGCGATGGGCGGAGACAACGCCCCGCAGGAAATCGTCAAAGGCGCCATGCGTGCCAAGAGCGAACTCGGCCTGGACATCACGCTGGTCGGACAGAAAGAAGCGATTCTTGCCTGCCTTGACGGGAGCGAGAAGGAGGCCGTCCGGATCGTGGATGCCCGCGAAGTGATCACCATGGAGGATGATCCCAGTACGGCAACGCGCCGGAAGAAGGATTCCTCTATGGCGGTGGCGCTGCGCATGCTCAAGGACGGGGAAGGAGACGCGGTGGTCTCCGCCGGCAGTACCGGCGCGCTGCTCACCGGCGCAACCCTCACGGTCAAGCGAATCCACGGGATTCGCCGCGCTGCGCTTGCCCCGGTGCTCCCCGCGGGGGAGCACGGCGTCATGCTCATCGACTGCGGCGCCAATGTGGAGTGCACGGCGGAGTATCTTCTGCAGTTTGCCTTCATGGGAAGCTTCTATGCCAAGAAGCTGATGAATATCCCGAATCCCCGGATCGGCCTGCTGAACGTCGGGACGGAGGACACCAAGGGCGGCGAGCTTCAGCATCAGGCCTTTGCCCTGCTGAAAAAGGCCCATGACGAAGGGCGGATCCGCTTTGTCGGGAACGTGGAAGGAACCGGCGTCTTCACCGGTGAGGCGGACGTGGTGGTGACGGACGGCTTTACAGGCAACGTCATGCTCAAGACCACGGAAGGCACCATCAAGTATATCATGAAGGCGCTGAAGGGGACCTTCTATAAGAGCACGAAGAACAAGCTGGCGGCGGCGGTGCTGAAAAACGACCTCGCCGAGATGAAGCGCTCCATGGACCCGAATGAGGTCGGCGGAACCGCGCTGGTCGGAATCTCGAAGCCTGTAATCAAAGCCCACGGCTCCTCCAATGCGGACAGCTTTTTCGCCGCGATCCGGCAGGCAAAGCAGTTTGCCGAATCGGGCTTTATCGACGATATCGTGGCGAACATCGACTATATGAGACTCAAAACGGAGTAAGACAGAACCGTGCAGCAACTGGAAGAGAAAATCGGATATCAGTTTCAGAATCGGAAACTCCTGGAGACGGCGCTGACCCACAGCTCCTATGTGAACGAGCACCCGCGGGAGCATCCGGAGTGCTATGAACGCCTGGAATTCCTGGGCGACTCTATCCTTGGAATGGTGACGGCGGAGCTTCTCTATCGCTGGGAACCGGCGCTGCCGGAAGGGAAAATGACCCGCATCCGCGCGGAGCTGGTCTGCGAGGAGAGCCTGCACCGGGTTGCGACGGAGCTGGGCTTCGGCCGGTGGATGCGCCTCGGGAAAGGTGAGGAGAAATCCAGAGGCCGCGAGCGGCCGAGCATCCTTGCCGACATGGTGGAGGCGGTTATCGCCGCGATCTACCTGGACGGCGGGATGGCGGCGGCAGAGACCTTTATCCACAGCCGGGTCCTGAATCAGGCGGAGGAACAGATCCGCAGCCGGAGCCGCGACAACAAGACGGAGCTCCAGGAACTTGTTCAGCAGGTGACCGGAAGCAGCATCCGCTATGAGATGACGGGGGAGAGCGGACCGGACCATGACAAGCACTTTACCTGTGCGGTGTATGTCAACGGCGTCCTCTCCGGCGAAGGCGAGGGCCATACGAAGAAGGAGGCCGAACAGGCCGCCGCGGGCTCCGCGCTCCGCAGACTGCAGCCATGAGCGCCAGGAACCGGATCTATCCCGTCTTCATCCCGCACCTCGGCTGCATGCATGCCTGCGTGTTCTGCAACCAACATGAGATCACGGGCGCCGCGGCGGAAGAAGCGCTGCGGCAATTGAACAGTCTGACAGAAAACCCGCCGCAGGGGGCAGCCTATGAGCTTGCCTTCTACGGCGGAAGCTTTACCGCAATCCCGGAGGCACAGCAGCTGCGCTATCTCGAAGCGGCAAAACGCGCCATGGACCGCGGCGCGGTTTCTTCCATTCGCCTCTCCACACGGCCGGATGCCGTCACAGAGGAGATCCTGGAGCGGCTGAAGCGCTACGGCGTGGGAACCGTGGAACTCGGGGCGCAGTCTATGCAGGAGCCGGTTCTCCGGGCGTCCGGCCGGGGCCACAGCGCGGCGGATGTGCGCCGGGCGTCGGAGCTGATCCGCGAAGCCGACCTTTCGCTGGTCCTACAGATGATGACCGGGCTTCCCGGGGATGATGACGACGGCGCCGTGGACACCGCCCGGCAGCTCATTGCCCTGAAACCCGACGCGGTGCGGATTTACCCCACCGTGATCGTCCGGGGGACGGAATTGGAACGGCTCTGGCGCCGTGGGGAATATCGGGAGCACACGGTGGAGGATGCGGTCCGCGTCTGCGCAAGGCTCCTGCCGCTGTTTGACGCGGCGGGGATCCCGGTAATCCGCCTGGGCCTGAACCCGACAGACGAGCTCTCCGGAGGGGCGGCCCTGGCGGGGGCCTATCACCCGGCGCTGGGCGAGCTGGTCCGCAGCCGCGTCCTGCGCAATCGGGCGGAGCAGGAGATGGAGAAACTGCACTGTAAAGGTCAATTCGTAAGCATCCGTGTTCCGGAGAAGAAGCTGTCCCAGATGCTGGGGCAGAAGCGATGCAACGTCGACTGGCTGAAGGAGCGCTTTCAACTGGCCGGGCTTCAGGTCTGCCCGGACCGGGAGGTCACGGATCTTGTGATCGAAAAGGACCCGATTGCCTTTTCTTAGGCAAATGCCGATCGTGTTTCCTGATATTCAGAGCAGACAAAAAGAAGAAATCCGAAGATTTGAACTTGCTTTTTGAGGGAAAACAGAGCAAGGAGGCTGCCCTGTGTTTACGGATGAATATCAAAAGACGCTGCATGCCGGGAGCATGAGTTGCAGAAAAATACTATCCGCGCTTCTGTGCCTTTCCGTACTGTTCCTTTCAGCCTGCGGATCGAGAGCTCAGAATACCGCAGAACCATCAAGGTACGAGTATGTTTTCGTTCACGGTCTCTCAGGCTGGGGCAGCTATGATGAAGCCTATAAAACAATCCCTTACTGGGGAATGCTGGGCGGGGATCTGATGAAATATCTGAATCGTGAAGGCTACTCCAGCTATGCCGCATCCGTCGCTCCCGATGGGAGCGCATGGGATCGTGCATGTGAGCTGTATGCACAGCTGGCGGGGACCGTAGTCGATTACGGGAAAGCGCACAGCGAGAAATGCGGACATGAACGATTTGGAAGAGATTTTTCACAGGATCCGCTTATTCCGAACTGGAGCGACGGGAGAAAGATTGTTCTCCTGGGGCACTCCTTCGGAGGGGCAACAATTCGACTGTTTTCCGAACTGCTGGCAAACGGATCGCAGGAAGAACGCGAAGCTACAGCGGAAGAAGACCTGTCGGCCCTCTTTGAAGGCGGACAGGGTGAGAGAATTCATGCGCTTGTAACGCTTGCCGCACCGACCAACGGAACGACAGCATACGACATGCATGATGATGAAAGCTTCGATCTAGAAGCTGTGGAAGTATCCGGATGGGATATGATGATGGGAAAGCTTTTCAACTCAAGGAAAAAGGCAGAACCGGATGGACGGGCTTCCGAAGATTATGCGGCGTATGATATGCACATTGACAATGCATTGGCGCTGAATGAAAGAATAGAGACGCTTCCGGGAACCTATTACTTTGCAGTGCCCTGCAGTGCAAGCCGGCCGGATGAGAACGGAAACCATCAACCAATCCGTTCAATCATGGAGGGAATGTTCCGCAAAAGCTCAACTCAGATGGGCAGCTATTCCGGGAGAACAAGGGGCGGCATTGAGATTGATGCGTCCTGGAAAGAAAACGACGGACTTGTCAATACGGTTTCAGCAATGGCTCCCATGAACGCGCCCAGCACTGAATTTGACAAAAATGATTTGAAGCCCGGAATCTGGAATGTTATGCCTCCGTATATTGGCGATCATATGTCGCTTCAGGGCGGGATGATGAAGAGAAACAATGTACGGCCTTTTTATTCTGAATTGCTCGGTATCATAGAAAACCTGCCTGAGACTTGAACCCACGGTATTGATGGAGGACGGATTGTTATAAAAGCGATTCTTTTTAATGCAATCAGGGCAGTCCGTTTAAGCAGGATTCCGCTGCCCAAAAACAGAAGCGGCGGTCTGCGCAGTTATGATGCTGCCGGACCGCCGCTTTTTTGGAGCCGAATAGGCGTTAATAAACCCCCAGTTCAACTGGGGGTAGGAAAA
>CAMKEK010000007.1:0-21379 GCA_946411545.1 uncultured Clostridia bacterium | reverse complement strand
TGGTCGCGCGTTATGACGCCCTGGGCGGCATCAACGCCGGCGGCTTCATCGACGAGGACGGCGCGGGTTCCGGCGGTTTCCCCGAGGGGCTTACCGTTCTGGAGGGCGAGGCCTATCTCTGGGCCGACTCCGGCGCCTCCGCGGCCTTCGACAACAACAACGTTCTGCACGTCGGCTTCTTCAAGAAGGAGGAGGTTGCCGAGCTCGGCATCCGGGACTGTGCCAGCTTCGGCCCCCAGCTCATCGTCGACGGCCAGCCGGAATACGGCAGCTATATGGAGAGCGGCATCAATCCCCGCACCGCCATCGGGCAGCGGGCGGACGGCGCCGTGCTGATGCTCTGTATCGACGGCCGCCAGCTTCGCAGCATCGGGGCAAGCTTCGCCGATATCCGCGACGTGATGCTGGACTTCGGTGCGGTCAATGCCTGCAGCCTGGACGGCGGCTCTTCCACGGTCATGTATTATAACGGCGAATACCTCAACTGGCCCTCGTCGGCCAGCGGCACCTCGCGCTATCTCCCCAATGCCTTTTTGATCCGCAGATGAGAGAGAGGAGACCGATATGAAAAAACTGATTTGCCTTGTTCTCCTGCTCTCCCTGCTGTCCTGCCTGCTTTGCGGCTGCGCCGATTCGGCGGAACGGGCCTGGCGTTCCGGCCAGAAGGCACTGGCAGAGGAAAAATTCGACGTCGCAATCACCTCGTTTCAGAAGGCCGGAAGCTTTCAGGATGCCGAACGCCTCCTGCTCTACGCCCAGGCCTCGCAGGAGCTGGCCGTCGGCAATTATGAAAACGCGGAAGCCGGCTTCCGTGCCCTGGGCGATTTCAAGGACAGCATCCTGATGACCTCCTACAGCCATGCCCGGGCACAGGATGCCCTGGCGCAGGCGGCCTTCTCTTCCGGGGACGCCGCCGGGGCCGTCGGCGCCGCCATGGAGGCCTACGCCCTCTATACCGCGCTCCCGCTGTTCCGCGACAGCGATACCCGCGGGGCGCAATGCCGGGACCAGCTCTATGCCAGAGCGACCGAGTGGATGAACGCGGGCAGCTTTGAGGAAGCGGCCGCGTGCTTCGGCGCTCTGGGTGACTGGCAGGACTGCGCCGGGCTGCAGACCTACTGCGAAGCCGCGGCGCTGGCAAGCCGGGCTTCCTATGTGGAAGCGGCAGACCTCTTCTCGACGGTCCCGACGGTGCTCGATGCGGCCTCCCGGGCCGAGAGCGCCCGCGCACAGGCGTATGAGACCGCCGTCAGCCTGAAGGACAGCGGCGATTACGAATCCGCCATCGCCGCCTTCACCGAGCTCGGAGGCTATCGCGATTCCCCGTCACAGCTTGAGAGCGTGACAGGGCTCCTGGTCCGGGACCAGCTGAAGGCCGGCGCCTATGCCGAGGCTCTGAGAAAGCTGAACCTCCTCACCGACCTCTCGGTCTTCCCCTCCGTGGATCCGGCTTCCGCCGGGAACCTCCCGGCCTTTCTTGACAGCGTGGTCAATGTCTGGCTGAACGCGCACGCACACGTCATGAACTCCTTCTTTGCCTGCAATCTGCTGCAGCCCTATCTGGAGCCGGGCGGCGAACTGGACACCCTGACCCGCGCCGAGCTGGAAAAGGAGGATGAAATCCCGCTCAACTACGGATTCGTGTACCTGGGTTCCGAAGTGAAGGAGCTTCATACCCTGGATGAGAACTTCATCGCCGCAAAGATACAGGGTACCGGCTCCGTCTCCGGTCCGGAGGGCAGCGCCGAAAGTACCCAGGAGATGTGGATCCTTGCGGATTCCTCCCGCGGCTACCCCCTGGCGGCAGCGGTCCTGCCCCTGAGTTAAACCGGCCGGAACATCTCCGGTGATTCAGACAAAACACCCTCTGATGCGCTCTTTCTGAAGTTGCATCAGAGGGTGTTTTTTTCTGTCGGACATGCCGTCCGCCGGCTGTTATTTCGCCTGTTTTTCAATGGCGTCCGTCTCGATGATGAAGCGGACACTGCCGCTGCATCCGTCGGCGATGCCGCCGAAGTTGCAATAGGCCAGATCCGCCGCGTGCATCGCATCCAGCTCCCGCGTCAGTCTGCGAAGCTTCCAGCCGCCGACATCCGCCAGTTCCGCGATTCCGTCCCGGAAGGCGGCGTTCCCGTCCTCCAGCTGATGCAGGCCCTTGTTCAGGGTCGTCCCCGCGTCCATGAGCTCCTGGATCGCCGTCCCCGGGTCGAAGTCCTCGGGGATTTTCCCCTCCAGGCCTTCCGTCATCTTTTCCACCTTTTCCAGGTAGCTCTGAATTGCGCCATGGCTGGTGAGGACCCCGTACAGGGTATCTGTAATCGTCTTCAGTTCGCTGATCTCCCCGGAGATTTCCCCGATGGCGGCATTCAGCACCCCCGGATCCGTACCGGCCAGCGCCGTCACGGCACCCATGGCTGTCTCCAGCGCGGCGTAGGCCTCCGTGAATGACACGGTCTCCTCCGAAGCCGCCATCCCCAGCGCTTCGTCCAGCGCGGCACTGGCTTCGCCCATCGGTCCCGTGGCCTCCCCGACTGCCGCGGCGGCGCTGTCCAGCGCGTCCCGCGCTGCGTCGATGCGATCGTTGGCACTGCTGACAAGCGCATCGCCGAGTTCCGCCAGGCGGATGTTTTCATTTTCGATCTGGCGCGTCAATTCTTCACCGACGACATTCTTGACGGCATTGATTATTTGCTCCTCTGTGAACCCCCGCTCCGCCATGGCGTCGTCTATGGCGCCGTTGACGCCGTTCAAATCAATGGCACTGCTTCCGAAATCGGCCTCGACCCCGCTCAGTTCCACTGCGAGCGCTCCTTTCGCGGCCTCCAGGGCGCCCGACGCGCCGTCTGCCGCCGCCTGTGCCGATTCGATCGCCGTCTGCGCCCCGCTCTGCACGGCCGAGAGGCGCTCGTTTGCCTGGGTCTCCGCATGGTTTACGGCATCCTTTGCAAGCCCGATTGCCCCTGCCGCCGCCTCGATCGCCTCTGTGGAGAGGTTCACGCCGCCCAGGACGCCGCCGAGGCCTTCCAGCTCCTCCGAGACGGCGCTCAGCGATGCCCGGACGCTGTCCAGCGTTGAAACGGACTCTGCCAGGCCGCTCATCTGCACCCCCGTCTCCTTTGACAGGGCCTCCAGCTCGGCCGCCACCGCCGGAAGATCCGCCATGAGATCCTTCGCCGTCTGCAGGGCGCTGTTGACGCCGCCCACATAGGCGCTCATCCCGTCGCCCAGCTTTTCACTTCCTTCGGCCAGCTGTGCCGCCGCGTCATAAAGGGTATCAAATTCTCCCGCCAGATCGTAGAGCTCATTGAGGTCCTCCTGCTCCAACTCCTCCAGAAGACCGTTGGAGAAAACCGTCGCCGTAAAGTCCATCTCGAAGTCCTTTACATCCGCTTCCAGCTCTGCATAGGTCGGGATGTCCAGATCCTCGGTCAGCTTGTTGTCCGCAAGCGTCAGGGCATCCGGGAGGCCCGGCAGGCCGAAGCCAAGAAAGGCGTTCTGTTCTCCCAGGCTCAGAAGCCGACCGTTTTTGCACTCCACATGAGAAAAAACTTCCTTCGGCAGCACGGCGAAGCTGAATGCGAGAAAGGGCACTTTGGTCTGAATGCTCTTGGCCTCTCCGCCGTAGATCGAGACCTCCCGTGTCTCCTGTGTCCGGTTTTCATAGTCGAAGCGGATGACCAGGTGTCCGCTCTTCCCGGCCAGGTTCTCCGGTCGAACGGGCCGTCCGTCCAGGGTGTAGCTGATCTTCACCCCCACCGGGAGCCTGTCCCGGCTCTTTCCCTCATAGCGGATTTCTTCTCCGTGATCCTCCCAGATCAGGCTGCCGTCTCTTTCCTGACGGAATTCCTCGTCTCCCTCGGTGTTTTTGATGTCGGTGAGCCTCGTCCTGTCGCGGATGCTTCCGTCTGTCCCGCGGCATCGCAGCAGGGTCTCCACCGTCACATCGCGGACCGTGCCGTCCGCACCGGCCTTGACATAGACCGTCTCTTCCTTGTCCCGGTCAGTTTCCCCCAGCTCCCGGGTCCCCAGGGGAGCTTCGGTCGGCGTCGGTTTCGGCGTTGCCGCGGGGGATGGGCTCGGGGTCGCCGTCACCTCCGGTGCCTCCGCCGACGGGAATTTCAGCGGGCTGCAGCTCATCAGGACCGCACAGCAAAAAAGAACAGCCAGAACAGCCTTCCATCCTTTTTTCATTCCGTCCGTCTCCCTTCGATATGATTATTCCGTATTCTTCAGCGCCAGATCCATCGGAACCCGCCGCAGCCGCCGGTTCTCCAGCAGGGCGACCAGGCCATAGGTCCCGAGACCCAGCAGAAACATCTCGACAAAGATTTTGGGATCCAGATAATACGGGATCCATCCCGAGATGCTCGTCACCACATAGAACCGGAAGATTCCCCGCATCCCGTATTCCACCGCCGGCAGACTGATGAGCAGAAACACAATCACCGCCAGCGTCGTCGGCAGGATATACAGGCGGCTGATCTCCCGACCGGAATAGCCGAGGATCTTCGCCATGGAGATTGCCTGGGCGTTCTTCTCGATCACAATCTTGCTGAGCAGGTAGATCAGGATCATGAAGATGATCACGGCAAAGCTGTCCACCAGGAGCATCATGCCGCCCATGGAGACGTCAAGCTGCCGCGAGATTTTGGTCAGATCCTCCAGCGTAATCACCGAGCCGATGTACTTCTCGTCGATGTCGGTAATTTCCGTATCCGAAAGGTAGCCGCAGAAGTAGTCCGGATCCTCCCCCATGATGCCGTTGAGCTCCGCCCGGTCCATGAAAACCGCAAGCGCTCCGTCGTAGGGGTACACCTGGTCCGCCCGGAAGGAATAGACCTCGTTTCCGTAGGCCTCCTTCAGGGTCACCGTGTCGCCGGGCATGAGCTCATCCTTGTCCGCGAAGGCGGAGGAGATGCTCACCCCGTCCTGCAGACGGACATAGCGGCTGTCCGGATCAATGCCGTAAAGCATCACGTTTTCGATCATGTAGCGCTCATCCGTCGTTTTCAGGGTGAAGATGCTGAACTTCTCGGCGTCTTTGTTTTCGGTCTCCACCCCGTCGGAAAACTCCATCATCGCAATCAGGCTTCGAAGCTTGTGCTCTTCATCCACCGCGTCCAGCGGGATGGTCAGAAGGTACTGGTAGTTGCAGAGCAGATTGTCCGAGATATGGGCCGTGTAGTGGTCCAGTACCGCCGGAAACAGCAGCCCGAACATCAGCAGAAAGTTGGAAAACAGCACTCCCACCAGAAGCAGCAGATAATTGCTCATATTCTGAAACAGGACCCTCATGCGAAAGCGGGCGAAGAAGCGGATATGCGGACTGAGCCGGAAGGCGCGCCGATTTTTCCGTCTGGTGAGTTCCCTCCTCAGGAATTTCAGCGGCGGGAGGCGGAGATTTTGCCGCAGGATCAGCCAGTTCACCGCCGCCATCAGGATCAGCGGCACCGCCGTTGTCAGCACAAACGCGTCCGCGTTCCAGAGCGTCACATAGGTGGGCAGGCTGTAGCTGTTGTAATACAGTCCGGCCGCTACATCCTTGAACACCGTGTAGCCGAGGATATTTCCGATGACGGCGCTGATGACGGTGACCAGCAGCGGCATCGCCATATAGTGCCGGACAAGTTCTCCCCGGGTATAGCCGGAAGCGCGCAGCGTCCCGATGACGCCGGCCTCTCTGGCGATGGTGTTGGTGATCGTGATGGCCATGACAAAGGCCATGATCACGATGATGATGTACAGCAGGATCATCATCATAATCCGGTCGCTGCCCATGTCGTCCCCGGTGAACATGATCGCCTGGTTCAGGTGGCGCGGAACAAAATCCTTGAGCTTGATCTCTCCTGCCAGCTGCTTCATTAGCTCGTCAGCCATGTCGCTGGCTTCCTCGTCGTTTTCCGGCGGAACCGGATACTTCCAGGCGTAGACAAAGCGCATCTGCTCTCTGTCAAAGCCTTCAAATTCCTCCGGCGTGACGATCCCTGCGCCGAATTTGATGGAGTCGAACATCGAATCGCTGTTGTCGGAAAAGAGCGTGCTGTAGTCCGAAAGCGCAATCAGGCCCGTAATCGTCCATCGGTGCAGGTCGCTCTCCAGGGTGTCGCCCACCCGCAGGCCGTTGTTTTCAGCATACATCCGGTCCACGGCGGCTTCGCCCGGCACCTCCGGCATCCGCCCCTGCATCAGGCAGACGCGGTTGACCTCCGTCCGCTCTTGAAAGATGCGCATGGTCGAGCCGTTGTGCAGCGGCTCGTCCACGAAGAAAAGGTCGAAGATCTCAATCCCCAGCGCCCTCACCGCCTTGCGCCGGGCGCGGTTCATCTCCTTCTGGGTCTCGAAGTGGCCGTCTTCGATGTTGTAGACCTCGAAGCTGTTGTTGTAGGCCGTGATCATGCTGTTGTCCGCCACCAGAAAGCCCGAGATGAACCCGATGGACAGAATCATCAGCAGGAAGATCACCGCGTACTTCCCCGCCTCTTCCTTCAGCTCGCGCAGCAGGCGTTTCCGCAGTGGATTTCTCATCTTCCGCCCCTCACCATTCCAGTGCCTCGGCCGGAAGCTTGGTTTCGTTCAGGGTGTTGTCCCGGATCATGCCGTCCCGCAGGCGAACCACCCGGTCCGCCATGTGCCGGATCTCGCCGTTGTGGGTCACCATGATGACGGTGTTTCCGTACTTTTGGTTCACGGTCTCGATGAGCTTGAGGATCTCCTTGGAGGTGTTGTAATCCAGCGCGCCCGTAGGCTCGTCGCAGAGCAGGATGTCCGGGTTCTTCACGATCGCACGGCCGATGGAGCAGCGCTGCTGCTGGCCGCCGGAAAGCTGGTTCGGGAGCTTGTCCCGGTGCTCGTAGAGTCCGAGCGTCTTCATCAGTTCATCCACCTTCAACGGCTTATCGCTCAAATAGGCTCCCACCTCAATGTTTTCCCGCACCGTCAGGTTTGGAATCAGGTTGTACATCTGGAAGATATAGCCAAGATGCTTGCGGCGGTAGCGCGTCAGCTGCTTTTCCCTCATGGAGCTGCGGTGTTCGCCGCCGATGCAGATCTCTCCGCTGTCCGCGGTATCGATGCCGCCGATGATATTGAGCAGGGTGGACTTGCCGGAGCCGGAGGGGCCCAGCAGCACGCAGAACTCTCCCCGCTCCAGCTCAAGGTCGATTCCCTTCAGCACCTGCACCCGGCTGTCCCCCTGTCCGAAGGCCTTTTTGATTCCGTGGATTTCAATAAACATTCTGGCTTCTGTCCGCCTTAAATTTCCTTTTCTTAACTTTAATTAGCTTTGATTAACTAATTGGGATATTATAATCCGCTCCTGCCGTTTTGTCAACGAATCGGAGCGGATTATTTCAGCCGAATTACAGCTCTGCGGCACGGTTCCGAGGGCTGAGCGCCGCCGGGCTTTCCTTTTCTCTTTACGCCGCGGCCGCGGCGGTGCTATAATCCGGATATCTACTCCCCAAGGAGGTATCACATGACGCTCCTGCTGGAACCGGATCTCTCATCGTATTCGGATGAAGCATATGAAGCCGATCTCGGCCGGCTTCCCCCGCAGCGCTATGAAAAGGCCATGACCTACCGCTTTGTCTCGGATCGAAAGCGCTGTGTCCGGGCTTATATGCTGCTCTGGGAGGGGCTCTCCCGCGAATACGGGATCGAAGCCGCCCCGCTGTTCGATTTCGGCAGTCACGGCAAGCCCGTGCTGCGCGATTTTCCCGACCTGCACTTCAGTCTGAGCCACAGCGGCAATGCCGTGCTCTGCGCCCTGGACCGCCGTCCGGTGGGGGCGGATATCGAAATGATCCACCGCAAAAACCTGGAGCATCTTCTCTCGGTCTTCAGCGACCCGGAGCGGGCGTCGATTGAACAGGCCGCTTCTCCGGCACTGTGCTTTACCCGGCTCTGGACCCGGAAGGAGAGCTACCTCAAGCTCACCGGGGAAGGCCTCACCGGGACGAAGGCCCTGCGGGAGATTCCCACCGAGGATTCCGACAGGGTCCGTTTTGAGACCGTGATCCGGGAGGCGGAAGGCTTCGTTTATTCCGTCTGCCAGTGGACCGCGGCTTAGGACCGGCTTCTCCCCAGCTGCCAGAAGGCCACCGCACCGGCCGCCGCCACATTCAGCGAGTCCACCCCGTGCGCCATCGGGATGCGCACGGTATAGTCGCAGTCGGCGATGGTGGTATTGGACAGGCCGTCCCCCTCTGTCCCGAGGATCACGGCCAGCTTCTCCTCCGCCATGAGCGCCGGATGGTCAATGCCGACGGAATCCTCGCGCAGCGCCATCGCCGCGGTCCTGAAACCGTGCGCACGGAGAAGCTCCATGCCCTTTTCCGGCCAGTCGCCCAGCTCCTCGCCGATCCAGGCCCAGGGGATCTGAAAGACGGTCCCCATGCTGACACGGATGCAGCGCCGGTACAGGGGGTCGGTGGACGCCGGGGTGAGCAGAATCGCATCCATGCCCATGGCGGCCGCGCTGCGGAAAATCGCCCCCAGGTTGGTCGGGTTCATCACGTCCTCCAGCACGACGACGCGTTTCGTATCCTGCAGAAGCGCCTCTGCCGAAGGCAGCGGCGGCCGCTTCATGGCGCAGAGAACGCCGCGCGTCAGCGGAAAGCCGGTGAGCTGTTTGAGGCATTCCTCCTCCGCCACATACACCGGCACATCGCTGCAGCGCGCCAGGATTTCCTGCCCTTTTTCCCGCCCGTCCAGCATTTTCGGCAGCATCAGCAGCGACTCCGGCTCACAGCCAGCGTCCAAGGCCCGCTCGATCACATGGGGGCTCTCCGCGATGAACAGGGAATTTTCAATCCCGTGATGGCTCCGCAGCTGCGTCTCGGTCAGGCGGGCATAAATATCCAGTTCCGGTGCGTGAAAATCGGTAATTTCGATGAATGTATGCATCTTGTTTTCTTCCCTCTGTCGTTGGTCTCCATCATTCGTTTTATAATATAATCCGTTTCCCCGCTTTGTCAACCTCGGCCGTGCCTCTTCTCCTTCCGATCGCCTCTCGGTCATGTTGACGAAATTTCTGAATCGAAGCTGAACGCTTTTCCGCCATTTCGAACACTTCCCTTTTTCTGTCAGGACAGGGCCGTCATCTTCGTTTGTTGAAAACCCTTTCGCCGTCCGATTTCGCCGCTGTTTTTGTGCAAAAGCAACAGTTCGTATCGTTCTTTTTGATTCTGAATTGACTTTCTTATGGAATTTTTATATAATATATGGGTGCAATACTGTGGTTTTCATAGTAGTTAATAAATCATTTTACAGGAGGGAGTAACATCTATGAAGAAAGCAGCAAAGAAACTCTTGTTCCTCGTCTGCTTTGGCGGCTGTGCCTACCTGCTCGGTAAGCTGGCCAAGAAAGAAGAAGTCCAGGAGAAGCTGTTTCAGATCCTTGGCGAAGATACCTACCTCGCGATTCTTGACAAGGTGCGCCTCGGCGGCGACCTGCTGATGTGGCCGATCGACTTTGTCAGAGCGCTTCTTCCGTAATCGCGGAAAGACTATTTTGAAAAGGAGTTAATTTATGAATCCGAAATATGAGCCTCTATTTACTCCGTTCAAAATCGGAGAGGTAGAAATCCCCAACCGCATCGTGCAATGTTCCATGGGCGGCACCACCCTGTTCGGCTGGCTCGAGCCTTCCCACTTCGACCTGGAAGGCGCTGACTTCCTGCTCAAGCGTGCCAAGGACGGTGTCGGTCTGGTTCTCCCCGGCATGCAGGTCATCCGCGATACCATGGGCCGCAAGTGGCTCGATTCCAACCGTCAGATGTACCGTGTGCTCAAGCCCTATATGGATGAGTATCACAAGACCGGCGGAAAGCTCTTCATCCAGCTGGCCGGCGGCTTCGGCCGCAGCATGGCCGTCACCCCGTGGATGGCCGCCCTCGGCAGAAACGACCTGCTGAACAAGCTTGCCAGCCCCATCGTCGACGTCCAGTACGCCTGCGCCTCCGCCTCCGCCACCCCGAACCGCTGGGCCGACAACCTGACCTCCCGTCCCTTCACCGTGGAAGAGATTCAGGAGATGGTCTGGCACTTCGGCGCCACGGCCAAGAAGCTGCGTGAAGCCGGTGTCGACGGCGTTGAGATCCACGCCGTTCACGAAGGCTACAACCTCGACCAGTTCGCCATTGCGAACATGAACTTCCGTACCGACCAGTACGGCGGCTCTCTGGAGAACCGTCTGCGCTTCGCCACCGAGATCGTCCAGTCCATCCACGAGCAGGCCGGCGACGACTTCCCCGTCTCCCTCCGTTATTCCGTCCGCTCCTGCACCAAGGGCTGGCGCAAGGGTGCGATGCCCGGCGAAGATTTCGTAGAGTTCGGCCGTGACATGGCCGAGTCCGAGAAGGCCGTCAAGATCCTGCAGGATGCCGGCTATGCCTTCCTCAACTGCGACAACGGCACCTACGACGCCTGGTACTGGGCACATCCGCCACAGTACATGCCCGACAACTGCAACCTGGCAGATGTTGAGCACATCCGTCAGTTCATCGACATCCCGGTCGCCTGCGCCGGCCGTATGGATCCGGTCAAGGCCGCGGAAGAAATCGCCGCCGGCCGTCTGGACGCCGTCGCCATCGCCCGTCAGAACCTGGTCGATGAGCACTGGGTCACCAAGATCAAAGAAGGCCGCGAGGACGAGATCCGTCCCTGCATCCGCTGCCACAACGGCTGCTTCAACTTCTCCAAGGCCGCCGGCACCGAGAACATGCAGTCCCTGGGCGACTCCCTCCACCTCGGCCGCTGCGCTCTGAACCCGCCCACCATGCAGCACAACCGCTATAAGATCGTCCCGACCAAGAAGCCCAAGAAGGTCGCCATCATCGGCGGCGGCGTCGGCGGTATGGAGTGCGCGCTGGTCCTGAAGAAGCGCGGACACAACCCGGTCATCTTCGAGAAGGAAGATCAGCTCGGCGGTCTGTTCCTGACGGCCTCCGCCATGACCTTCAAAGAGAACGACAAGGATCTGCTCCGCTGGTACAGAGACGAGCTCAAGCGCTACAACATTGAAGTCCGCTTCAACACCGAAGTCAACGACCTCGGCACCATCAAGCGCGCCTTTGACGAGATCATCGTCTGCACCGGTTCCGTTCCCAGAACCATGCCGCAGATCAAGGGCTTTGACAAGACCCACTCCTTCCGTGAGCTTCTGCGTGAGCAGAGCGTTGAGGGCGACACCATCGTCTTCCTCGGCGGCGGTCAGTCCTCCTGCGAAGCGGCCTATGACCTGGTTCTCGCCGGCAAGCACCCCGTCATTGTCGAGTACGGCAACGACCTGGTTGCGGCACAGGCCACCTGCCTTGCCAACACCTCCTTCCTGCGTGATGCCATGGAGTATCACAAGGTTCCCGTCTATCTGCACAGCACCATCACCGAGATCGGCGACGGCTACTGCATGATCAAGACCCCGGACGGCACCTTCAAGCAGGACTGCGACGCCGTCATCAACGGCATCGGCTTTGTCCCGGCTCCGGTCGGTGAAAAGGGCGCACATGTCCACCGCGTCGGCGACTGCGTTGCCATCGGCAACCTGCGCACCGTCATCTGGCGTGCATGGGACGTCTGCATGAGAATCTGATCCCAATCATCATATTCGTAAGCCCTCCCCATCCGGGGAGGGCTTATTGCGTTTACTTTCCGAGCGTTTTAAGCAAGTCTCTCATCAGCTCAATTCCGGGGACTGTCCCCTGCCGGAGCAGTTCTTCTGTTGGTGCGGGTGAGAGATCCGGCTTCCGGGCATAGAACATGCCGGGGAAAAAGAGCGATAGCTTCCCTCCCCTGGCCGAAAGCGCTATCCCGTAATCCTTACAATATGGTGCGAGAGTCTTTGCCGCGCTTTCAAAGCACTTCCTGTCTTCACTTTCCGCAAAACATGCAGCCCAGTTTTCAGGCAGCACGCGCGGCGCTTCTGCCGGTTTCCGGCTGTTATAGTATTCACTGAGGGGAACCAGGCCATCAAATGGCTGTCTCCACAGAATGACCCATTGCTCGCTTTCCGGCAAGCTGTCTTCCGCCACAAGAAGTGTCCCCGATACCGTTTTTCCTGTTATGCTCCCGTTCTTCTCTTTCATCGGCGTGAATGCCGTCTCTGCAACAGTCACATTCCTTTCCGCAATTTGCCCCCGCAGGACATGATAGCGCTGGCTCTGAGGGATGATTCGGATTTCCGGCGTAAGCCCGAGCTCCGGGAGTAATTCTGCCCCGATTTCCTCACGCCTGACATAGGTGACGCCCTCCATCGCTTTCTCGGCGGCAGCAATGCTTTCTGCTTCCATCCACGCCGCATTATACGGTCTGCGAACCAGCCAGACACCGATCAGCCGGAAAAGACAGGCAAAAATAATAATTGGAACCGCGCTGTCCCAATGCGATACAAGCGCAAACAAGCCAATCAGGAACAGCACCAGAGAAACCAGTAGTGTAAGGCGTACTCTGTCATGCTGCTTTTTCAAGTTTTCAATCGCCATGGTCTCGTTCTCCCTTCACTCATTGTATTGACAATACGTAAAAAAACAGATCTTGTCAAGTGGTTATGGCAACTTGCACAGTTTTCAACATTCTATTCTGTGCGAAGTGCTGAAAAAGCACATGTCTGTTGACACTGCGAAGTTACCCATGTATAATACAGGTAACTTGTAGGACAAGTTACAGGGCCGGCTACGGAGATTACTGAGATGGATATTGTCCGGATTGAGAAAATTAATCTTGTCGACGCGGTTTATACACAGCTTCGGGATCTCCTCATCTCTGGGAAATGGCCTGAGGGTACAAAGATCCCCAGCGAGAACGAATTATGCAAAGAGTTTTCTGTCAGCCGTGTTGTGATCCGGGAAGCGTTGCAGAAGCTTCGCGGTGAAAAATTGCTTGTCACTCGACAGGGTGTTGGGACCTATGCTGCCAACCCTTCCAACTTTGAACCTACCGAAGAAAAGATCGTCCTGAGTGAAAAGCTGTATCGGGATTTTCTGGATTTCCGTGAAGCGGTCGAGAATACGGCCGTTAAATTATCCAGGCAAACTGCAACAGAAGAAGATTTCCTGCGGATGGAACAGTGCGTGGATGCCATGCAGGCGGCTTATAAGGACAACGAAGCATATAACCTTGCTGATTTCAATTTTCATCTCGCCGTGGTTTCCGCCAGTCACAATGATCTGCTGATCCGCTCTATGG
The DNA here is from genome assembly GCA_946411545.1 of uncultured Clostridia bacterium. Classification (GTDB taxonomy): domain Bacteria; phylum Bacillota; class Clostridia; order Oscillospirales; family Oscillospiraceae; genus Limivicinus. Next base: position 8,197 of record CAMKEK010000007.1, on the reverse strand, counting down.
TTGCCAATCAGAATACGATCGTCGGTGTCTTCACCGCAATGAACGCGGTCCCCGACTCCCGCGGCTTTGGCGTCTCCTCCCACCGTCAGATCGTGGAAAACCTTCGCAATAAGAAAACCCGCCAGGTCATTGACGATTATGCAGAGATGGGGAAATATAATCTTACAAGACTCCGTCATTTCTTTAAAAATACATAGATGAAAGCGCGTCCCTGTTTGTAAGGAGCGCTTTCTCTTAAGGGTTGCTTGTATGACATGTTTATGTTATATGTTATGTGGTTGTTGTGATCAATAGACCTGAAAAGGTCATTGAAATATTTTTCAGAAGGAGCGTACCCATGAAAAATCTCAAGATCCTCGTCGCAATGGTCCTTGTCGTGCTGATGCTCGGCACCTCCGCAGTTGCCTTCGCCGATTATCCCGAGAAGGCAATCGAAGTCCTGATCCCCGCGGGTCCCGGTGGCGACACTGATACTACTGTCCGTGCCATCGCTGCCTCCCTGACAGAGCTGCTTGGTCAGCCTGTTGTTGTGACCAACATGCCTGGTGGTGCCGGTACGGTCGCCATGACCGAACTGCAGAATCGGGATGCCGATGGCTACACGGTGTTCTATCACCATGTCGATACCCTGCTGCTTGAGCTGCTGGGCCGCATGGATGAAGACTGGAAGTGGGAAGATGCACTTGACATCTCCGCAGTAACCGGTGGCGGCAACACGTATTGCCTCTTTGTCCGTAAGGACAACGACAAAGGCCTGAAGACCTTTGAAGATGTCGTGAACTACGCCCGCGAGAATCCCTATGAGCTGACCTATGCTGTCGAAATGGGCGGAACTCTCCACATGCACGCACTTGCCCTTATGCAGGCCCTTGATATCGAAGTTGACTGCATCGACCTTGGCGCTGCCAGTGACCGCACTGTCGCTTTCCTCGGTGGTCAGTGCGACATTCTGGAAGGTCTCTACAGCCAGGGCAAGGAATACATCGAGACCGGTGATTTCATTCCTCTGTGCGTCCTCGGCAATGAGCGCAACGAAAACTTCCCCGACATCCCCTGCTCTGACGAGCTTGGCTTCCCCTTTGGCGCAGAGTGGTTCTACTACTTTGGATTCAAGAAGGGCACCGATCCTGCAATCGTTGACGCTTTCACTGCGGCAGTGAAAGAGGCTGTCACAATGGAGCCTTACTCCAATGCTCTGGACCTCTACAACTTCCATGCCAACTTCCAGCCCGGTGAGGATGGCGTTGCATTCATGAAGGGCATCCAGGAGGTTTATGCCCCCATGGCAGAAGCTCTGATGGGCTAAGCAGATCAGGCCCTTGCGGTCTGATTTCTGGCCCCTGAGCACGCGGCAGGTATCCATCGCGTTACCTGCCGCATTTCAATACATGGGAGGCAAGTTTAAGATGGACAACAAACAAAGAAAGAATTATACTGATCTCATCTCGGGGCTGGTCGTCATGGCTCTCGCTGCCTTTTTCTATTGGACGACCATTGGTACAAAATCCTTCATGAAGGCTGGTCGTGGCCGTCTTGCACCCGATGCCATTCCAAAAGCCGTGGCCATCGCCATGTTTGTTCTTGGCATCATCATCATCGTTAAGTGGATCATCAGCTCTTCCCGTGGGAAAGTCCCCCCTCTGGAAATCGTCGATGACAGCGAAGACTGTGTTGGCATGACAGAGGCACAGATCCGCAATCGTCATCTTTTCCAGAAAATCACCATGCCCCTTACACTGCTGCTGATTCTTCTGTATCTCATCGCAATGCCCCGTATCGGTTTTACCATTTCCACTTTCTGCTTTCTGACCTTACAGATTACGCTGCTTTCTGCAGACCTCTCCGCAAAAAGCTGGCTGAAAAACCTTCTGATTGCCTTGATTGCCACTTTGGTGATCTACATTATTTTTGGCTGCGCCTTTGGTCTTGCCGTTCCGAAAGTATCGCCTGTAGATCTCGGGCTGGGTAATCTCTATCGGTCTGTTTTCGGCTGATCTGTGTCATTAGAAAGGAGAAATTGGTATGCTGCAATTATTTGCCCAAGGTTTCCAACAGATGGCCAGTTGGCTGAACATAGCCATGGTCGCGTTCGGTGTATTTTTGGGCGTTGTTTTCGGCTGTGTGCCCGGTCTCAACGGGAATACTGCTCTGGTTCTGGTTCTTCCTCTCTCTTACAAACTGCCCCGCATGGCGGCCTTTGCTTTGATCATGGGCATCTATATAGGCTCCTGCTCCGGCGGTCTGATCTCTGCCATTCTTTTGAACATCCCCGGTGCTGCTTCAAACGTGGCGACTCAGTTTGACGGTGCTCCCATGGCACGGAAAGGAGAAGCCGGGAAGGCCCTTGGAACCGGTATCTTCTACTCATTTTTAGGATCCATCATCGGTTTTATTGCACTGTTCTTCCTGTCCGGCCCCGTTGCCAGCATTGCCATCAACTTTGGGAAGGCCGACTACTTCTGGATGGCTTTCTTTGCCCTGACGATGGTGATCTCTCTCTCCAGCAAGAACCTTTGGAAAGGCCTCGCCGTGGCCTGCCTGGGTTTACTTTGTTCCTTTATCGGCGCGTCAGAAGTTGACGGCACCACCCGCATGACCTTGGGGATTCATGCTCTGGATGCCGGCATAAACCTGATTCCGGCGCTGATCGGTATCTATGCCGTCGGCGAGCTGATCAATGCTTCCAAGTCTTTCGATAAGAAAGTCAAGATTGAAACCAACTACAAGATTAAGGGTTTCGGCTTTTCCTGGCTGGAATTCAAAGAGCAGTTTGTGAATATGCTCACATCCGGCGTAGTGGGCGCTTTCATTGGTATTCTGCCCGGCATCGGCGGCATGACAGCCAACCTTGTGGCCTACTCTGTTTCCAAATCCACCTCCAAGCATCCGGAAAAATACGGCAAAGGGTACATGGGTGGTCTGGTTGCATCTGAGACTGCCAATAATGCCTGTGTCGGCGGTGCGATGATCCCACTGTTTGCCCTTGGTATTCCGGGAGATACCTTCACCGCGGTTATGCTGGGCGTCATGATGGTTCACGGCCTCCAGCCGGGTCCCCTGGTCATGACCAAGAATGCGGATTTCATCTACGGCATTTTCGTTGCGCTGATGCTGGCGAATATTTTCTGCGTGATTCTTCAGTATTTTGGCATCAAGCTGTTCGTTCGCATGCTCGCGGTTCCCAAGCATATCCTTCTGCCTATTATCATGGTCCTGTCCCTTGTCGGTGCGATCGCTGTCAATAACCGGATCTTCGACGCATGGATCGTGTTGATTTTCGGTATTGTCGGTATTGTCATGACTAAATTGGAATTCCCTATTACCCCCATTATCCTTGGCTTTATTCTTGGTCCCCTGGCAGAAACCAACCTGCGCCGTGCACTGATGGTAAGCAAGGGTGCTTTTCTTCCCCTCATCTCCAATACTCCTTCCATCATTCTGATTTCCCTTTCTGTCCTGTCGCTTATTCTGGCCCCGCGTCTTCTGAAGCGTGAAGCCAAAGCACAGGCTGAGCAGGAGGCCCTGGAAACATCAAACTCTGCAGAATAAGACTGAAAGGACTCAATACCATGAAAATTGCGAAACTCGAACTATTTAAAGTCCCGCCCCGCTGGCTGTTCCTTAAGATGACCACGGATGACGGTCTGGTCGGCTGGGGCGAGCCGGTCTGTGAGGGCAAGGCAGACAGTGTCGCCGCTGCCGTGAAAGAACTCGGCGACCAGCTGATCGGGCACAGCGCCACAGATGTTGAGGATGCGTTCCAGCAGATGTATCGTACCAGCTTCTACCGCGGCGGTCCGATCCTGACCAGCGCAATCTCCGGGATTGAACAGGCGATGTGGGACATCAAGGGCAAAGCGCTGGGCGTGCCGGTTTATGATCTGCTCGGGGGCAAGTGCCGCGACCGGATCGAAGTCTATCGCTGGATCGGCGGAGATCATCCCCGGGATACCGGGAACGAAGCCAAAGTCGCCGCTTCCCAGGGCTACAAGGCCGTCAAGATGAACGGAACGGACGAGCTGCGCTGGATTGACACCTATGACAAGCTGGAGGCCACGGTGGAACGCGTGGCTGCGATTCAGGAGGCTGTCCCCGGCATGCGTATTGCGGTCGACTTCCACGGCCGCGTCCACAAGACCATGGCCAAGCAGCTGATCCACATGCTCGAGCCTTATCACCTCATGTTCATCGAGGAACCGGTCCTGTGTGAAAATGAGGATGAATTCCTGGAGTTTGCCCGCGGCAGCTACACCCCGATTGCCACCGGCGAGCGGAATTTCACCCGTTGGGGATTTAAGCACATGCTCACCCGCGGCGGTGTTGATATTGTCCAGCCGGATGTCAGCCATTGCGGCGGCATTCTCGAGGCGCGCAAGATTGCGGCCATGGCGGAAGCCTTTGACGTCTCTGTTGCTCTGCACTGCCCGCTCGGTCCGATTGCGCTGGCCTCCTGCCTGCAGGTCGACTTCTGCTCGCCGAATGCCTTTATTCAGGAGCAGAGCGCCGGCATTCACTATAACGCCGGCTATGACATTCTTAACTATCTGAACAATCCCGAAGTCTTCCAGTGGAAAGACGGTTATTGTGACCTGATGACCCTGCCCGGCCTCGGAGTTGATATCAACGAAGCGTACGTGCGCGAGATGGCGGCCAAAGGCCATGACTGGCACAATCCCATCTGGCGCGACAGCGACGGCGTTATAGCCGAGTGGTAAAGGAGGAGATCATTATGAGAGAACAGGTTCTGCAGTACGTTGACCAGTATAAGATCATAGCGATTGTCCGCGGTGCGGATCCCAAACAGTGCTTTGCGGTTGCCGAGGCGCTGTATGCCGGCGGGATCAGACTGATGGAAGTTACCTATGACCAGAAAAAGCCGGAGACCTGGCAGGCTACCGCCGACACCATCGGTGCTCTGGCAAAGGAGTATGAAGGCAGAATGTTCGTCGGGGCAGGCACTGTCACTTCGCCGGAACTGGTCGAACTTACTGCAAAGGCAGGCGGCGCCTTCATCATTTCCCCGGACACGGATGTCGCCGTCATCAAACGCACCAGAGAACTGGGTCTGGTTTCCATGCCGGGTGCACTCACGCCCAGCGAGATCAAAACCGCCCATAATGCCGGTGCGGACTATGTGAAAGTATTCCCCCTCGGCTCCATGGGTCCCGGCTATCTGAAAGCCATCCGTGCACCGCTCAGTCATATCAAAATGACTGCCGTGGGCGGCATCAATGAGAAGAATCTGAAGGAATACCTGGAAGCAGGCGCCTGTGGTGCCGGCATCGGCGGCAATCTCGCAAACAAGAAGTGGATCGAGAACGGCGAATTCGATAAGATCACCGAAGTGGCAAAGCAGCTGGTCCAGGTCGTCGAAGAGTTTGGAAAGTGATCAGGGAGGATGGATTGTATGAAAAAAGTAATTACGTTCGGTGAAATCATGATGCGTCTGAATCCCCCCGGATATCAGCGCTTTGTTCAGACCACGGTTTTTGAGGCCACCTACGCCGGCGGTGAGGCAAACGTCGCGGTCTCCCTGGCCAACTACAAAAACGACGTCGCCTATGTCTCCAAAGTGCCCGACAACGAGATCGGTCAGAATGCCATCAACGCACTTCGCCGTTACGGTGTGGACACTTCCCTTATGCAGGTCGGCGGTCCCCGTCTGGGCATCTACTTCTGCGAGAAGGGCGCCTCCCAGCGCGGCAGCAAGGTAATCTATGACCGCGCGGGCTCCTCCATCGCGCTGGCAAAGCGGGATGAGTTCAACTGGGATGAGATCTTCACAGACGTCGACTGGTTCCACTTCACCGGCATTACACCTGCGCTTGGCGGCGAGATGCCCGAAGTCTGCCTGGACGCCTGCAAGGCGGCCAAGGCCAAAGGCATTACGGTCTCCTGCGATCTCAACTACCGCGGGAAGCTCTGGAGCCGCGAAAAGGCCGGTGAAGTCATGGGCAAGCTGATGCCCTATGTGGATGTCTGCATTGCCAACGAAGAGGATGCAAAGGATGTGTTCGGCATCGAGGCGGAGAACACGGATATCAACTCCGGAAAGTTGGACCGGGACGGCTATGTCTCTGTTGCAAAGCAGTTGACCGATCGTTTCCAGTTTAAGGCCGTTGCCATCACCCTGCGCGGCAGCATTTCCGCCTCCGAGAACAACTGGAGCGGCATGCTGTATGTGGACGGCCAGGCCTACTTTGCCAGAAACTACCTGATCCATCTCGTTGACCGCGTGGGCGGCGGCGACTCCTTCGGCGGCGGTCTGATCCATGCCATGCGCAAGTGGCCGGACGATCCTCAGCAGCAGATCGAGTTTGCGGTGGCTGCAAGCTGCCTGAAGCAGGCGACAGAGTACGACTTCAACCTGTGCTCTGAGAAGGAAGTACTGGCACTGGTCGGCGGCAACGCCTCCGGAAGAGTACAGCGCTGATCGGCTTGAGTCATTGATTCTGTATTAAGTAATCGTGGAAGGGCACCGGCGTTTGCCGGTGCCCTTCCACGATCTTTCATATGATATTCCGGTTTTCACGGTAGCTGCGCCAGACATTTTCAAAGAAATCATACAAAAGCTGCTGTCCAATTCCAGTATGAAGCTTTTTCGCGGTCCACTTTTTGGATTTCGAGATGTTGAGAAACGACTGTCGAGCTTTCTTCCTGTTATACGGATACTTGTGCTGCTCGTGAGAAACATATGGCCACAAGAGATCAATAGCAGTTTCCAGGTGCTCTCGGCACTGATTGAGCAGGTCAATATCTGTTGGATACTTGATATCTGCACCCGCTACGGTTGCATCCATGATTAAGGTTCCACTGTTTGGAGCTGTGTTTGCTTCTACCGAACTCGTTTCGGAGCCGCTGCCTCCACTTCCTTTACCTGGTTCATCATCATTCCGATCTACTTTCCGCATGTCCTCTGGCCATTTGCCGGTGCAGATGTACTCATTCACCTTCGCAATGAACTCAATTGGGAAGCGTTTTCGGAAATGTACCATCATGGAGGGATCAAAGAGAGGCTCCATGTGAAATTCATGCAAACCCAGATAGTACTGAACGTATGGGTTCTCCTGGATGTACCGGACAGTGTCTTCGTCGCTTAATCGCTCAGACTGCCTCAAACTGATTGCTCCAAAGGCTATCCTGGCTGAAATTTCCCCTCTTCCTGTTTCCTGTGACATGGTTTGAAGGTAGTATTCTTCTATCCGATCCCACGGTGTAATCGCTGCAAGCTTGACCCATCTGTTTTGGCATCAAGCTTCCCGCCGAAGGGAAGAAAGAAATCTTCTATTGTCTGCTGTTCTTGATTGATCTTCCGATACATGAAACCACCCCATAGTGACTGAGTCTTGGATGACTGCAGAGATTTTGGCTGATTTCATTATACCATATATAGAACAAATAGTGTGCATTTCCTGTCAAAAAGTGAAATATTTACACATCATTTAGAACTATTTCGTTCTAAATTTCGTTTTTCAGTAGGCCCAATCTATACTGTGGAAATCTTCGACCGGATGAAGGACAGCGCCATCTTCATCAACTGCGGCCGCGGCAACGCCGTTGCTTCCGATGTGCTGTATCAGGTGCTTCATGATCGGAAGATCGCTGCAGCGGGCATCGATGTGACCGAATTTGAACCCCTTCCTTCCGACAGTCCCCTCTGGGAGCTTGAGAACCTAATGATAACACCGCACATCTCGGGCGGCCATCATCTACCGGAAACCTTCGAGCGGATCGTCGAAATCTGTGCGCAGAACCTCTCGGCCTATCTGAGCGGAAAAGAGCTCAGAAACGTCGTGGATTTTGCCACCGGCTACAAAAAATAAAGCCTGTTCTATCTTGCCTCCTCCGGGACGTTTTCTTGACCTGGGGGAGGCTTTTCTTGCATTTTGCAATCTCTCCGCGCGACGCTTACGCACCGACAATTGACTTTGTCCCGGGGATGAAGTATAGTGAAGACACTTTAGTCCGTGATATGTGCTCCCGTCTTCAAGTGTCTTCCTCCGCGGCGGCCGTCGTCCCGGGCGGAACAGAGATTCACAAGGTGATGCCATGAAGAAAAACACCAAAATCCTGATCGGCGCAGGCGCGCTCTATCTGCTGCTGCTCGGTCTGCTGTACCACACGGAGCACGCCGCGGGAAACCCCGGCTTTGCCTCCTTCGGCGACGCAATCTGGTACTCTCTTGTCACCATGACCA
>CAMKEK010000006.1:0-24148 GCA_946411545.1 uncultured Clostridia bacterium | reverse complement strand
TCAGCGAGTCGAGACTGCTGGCGATGCGGTCCCTGGATGCCTTCAGCACGCAGGATCGCCTGCAGGCGCTGAACGACGCGCTGCAGGCCCTGCCAAACGAAGAAATGGACCGCCCGGTCACCGATGAAGCACAGTATGCCCTCTCTCAGGCCAGTTATGCGTATCTGACGCCGTATCACTGGCTGGAAACCTGGCGGATCGACGAAGCGGCCGACATCGATTCGTTCTTGATCAGCCGGGACGGGAAAATCCTGGTATGTATGGATCACAGCGGACTTTTTCGGAGCTTTGAACTTGATTCAAGGAAAGAAATCGCGGTCTTCCGCGTATCGGGAAACACGGTGCCCGTGTCGCCTGCAGAGGGAACGGACGGGGCACTGCTCTGCTTTGTCGAAGACGGCTTCCTCGTGTCGACAGACTACCGGACGGGGAAAGAAAACTGGCGCACACCGATCACGACCGCGGTCTGTCCGTTCAGCCCGAATCACAGCGGTACGATGATCGCGGCCGGCGACATCAACGGTGTGCTGCTGCTCGATGCGCAAGGCAATGAGATCCGGCGCCTGACGCTGCCGGAGGGGACGGACGAGTATATCACGGAGCTCTGCTGGTCCCCGGACGACAGACAGATCGCCGTAAAGCTCAGGGGGAATCGCGGCCGCATCGGAGCGTTTGAATACCGGATGGGGATTTTTCAGACGGAGACCGCGGCGTTTGTAAGGCTCGATCCGGTCTATCGCCGGGTGGAAGGCTTCTGTTTCGATGCAGAGGGTGATTTTTATCTTCTGGGAACAGACGAAGAGAAGGCGATGAGAGAAACCGGGAGCGTGACCGGCCTGACAGAGGTCAGGCATGGCCTGCACGCTTTTCGAGGCGGAGAGGAACGGTGGCGGCAGCCGCTTACCGCCGATGGGAGTGCCGAGGCGGGCAAGCTGCTGTTCGGCGGAGAGAAGAATGATCTTTATCTCGCCCTGGGCAGCAGCATCAGCCGCTTTGACCGGGACGGAACCCTGCTCGGCAGCAGGAATATCGAACGGGAGGTCCTGAGCCTTGTTTCCGCCGATGGAGCGGAAGTCAACTTCATCACGGAAGATGGCATGATCGGCACATTGTTTACCGACAGCGGCAGCGCCACACTGGTCAAAATGTTTCCGGAGGGCCTGGACCGCGTCACCGGGATCAAGGCAGGACCATATCAGGAGCTTCAGTATGTGCTGCGTTCGGCGGGGAACATCAGCATCTATGAAAGCGTCAGCGATGATTCGTTTTCGGCCTTTGACGGTGAGGGGACTCCGTATCGGCCGGATAACTTCCTGCGCGCCGGGGATCGGCTGCTGGTGCAGGCGGAGAGAACCCTGCTGTTCTATAACCTCGAAACACGGAAAATGGAGCATTCGCGCGAACTTGATCCGGCAGACGCCTGGCATCTCCTGACGGAAAACAAGGGGAGTGCCTGGCTGCTGCGCATCAGCGGAAAAGACGGACGGCTCTCGCTTGTCAGGCTGGACATGGAAAGCGGAGAGATCTTATCTGAAACAGAGCTCCCGCTGCATGACGATGGTACGGCGGAAGGCTGGTTCAATCCCGCATCCCGAACGGAAGCGATTTATCTGGACCGATACTATGCGGCCCCTTCTCCCGTGAGCGTTCAGGGGGAGATGCTGGCCGCGCATGATCGGGATGCCTATCACCGGATTGTGCTTTTCCGGCTGACCGACGGGGAAATGCGCGAGCTGGATGTGGATGAAGCGATGGGAGACTGCGTCCTGATCTGCGAGGAGAATTCGGTCTTGGTTCCGTCACCGCTGACCCTTTCTCCCGACGGAAAACGGATTTTTGCCGCGTGTACGGATCCGCGTGACGCGAGCAGGCATGCCGTCCTGATCAGTACGGAGGACGGGACGGTCACGTTCCTTCCGGGGGCGCCGGATGATCTCAGCTTGGTCGCATTTACCGAAGATGGCGTCATCTTCTCCGGCACGAAGGAGATCGTTGTCTGCGGGTTTAACGGCGACCTGATTATGAAAATCCCCTATTCCGGAGAAAAGGCGAAGTCTTTTGCCTGGTACGCAGGGCGGCTGTTCTGCGCTTATCCGGGCGGAAATCTGGTCATTTATGAAAACGGAGAGGAGATCCGCCGTGTACCGCTCTCCTTTGACATGAGCATGGATGTGATGACCGGAAAGGATTTTCGCTATGAGTTCACCCCGACGAGACTGTATCTGTACTTTAACGGTTATATGAACGCGGTTTCGCTGAATTCAGACAGTGACACGGCGGTGTACTACGCATCTTCCGTGCTTGAACGGCTGGAAGACCGCAGGGAGCTGATCGCCTACAGCCTGATTCCGGAAAAAGTGTATCAGAGCGGGGAAATGAACCGATATCTCGGCAGCTTCCGGGAATACAGCATTGAAGAACTGATTGCCATGGCAAGACGGCAGCAGGAGGCTTTCACACCGCAGCGGCTCGAAACAGAGACAGGGTAAGGGAAAAGGAAGACAGAAAAACAGAGCGCAGTACGGATCGAGGGATTCGTATCTGCGCTCTGTGCTTTTTATGCAGTGGGCACGACGGTAACCGTGCTGCCGGCTGTTCCGCCTGATTCCACAACCAAAACGTTTTCGGTTGATGGCGTCGGCGTCGGGGTCGATTCAACGAGCTGCGGCTCCGGCGTCTGAACGGTTTCAGGTGTGGGAGTAGGAGTGGGCTCCGGCGTCGGCGTCGGGGCAGGGGTAATCTCCGGCGTCGGTGTGGAAGAGGGCTCCACGGTCGAGACGGGTTCCTCTGTGGGGAGCGGCGTGCTTACGACCTCCGGCGAGGGAGACAGAACGGGATCCGGGTCAATTATGGGAGACGTAACGACGGAGGGTTCCTGCACGGCCTCAATGTCCAGTTCGGCTTCCGTGGAAACGGTGGGGACAGCGGATTCCAGCGCTTCCGTCGGCGGCGGAGGCGGCGCGGAAGGCGCCGACGTGCCGGGGTCAGAGAAGTAGTAGTACAGCAGGTATGCCCCGCCGAGCAGAAGAGCCATGATCAGCAGAACACCGATGATCTTGCCCACAGGGCTGCCGGAGGAAGGCTCCGCCCTTGCCGGCGCTTCTGCGGGGACCTCCTGTGCGCGCTGATTCTGCACGGTCCGACCGGAAGAGGGGCGGGAAGCGGAAGAACTCCGTGCCGCCGCGGGGGCAGCGGATGACGCGGGAACAGTACGCCGGTTGCAGCGCGCGAGCCCGTCGGCGGAAAAGACCTTGAGATAGAAGTCCTCGACGTTGGAGTATTGGCTGCAGTGGACCGCAAAAAGACGTCCCAGGCGCAGCTCCATACCGGCGGGAAGGGCCACTTCGTCCAGATAGATCAGAAGGATGGGCTTGTTCTTGTCGCGGGCATAATTCAGCTCATCCTTACAGTTGGAGGACGCGAGATATTCATGTGTGATCAGCGCGACAAAATACCCGCAGCCCATGATAATGCGGGCGATGTTCTCATCCCATTCCCGTCCGGGGATCAGTCCCTCGTCGTACCAGACGCGGTAGCCCGCGCGGTTCATGCTGCGGATGATGGCCGAGGCACGGTCCATGTTGCGGTGGGAATAACTGATGAATATATAGGGCTCGCTGCCGTGATAGGAAGCGAGAGAAGGATCTTGATAAGCCATGGATACAATCACTCCGAAGGGGGAGAGTCAGGGAATCCCTGCCCCGAAAGTATACGACCCGGTTTCGGCTCTGTCAAGCAAAAGCCGCCTCTACGGCCGGAAGGTTCATAGCCTGTTAACATCCGAAAGCAATCCGAAAGCAGCCCCAAAAGGTTGAGACTTGCCATTTTTACGCGGATGATTTATACTGTACCGGGCTTGAAACCGGAATGCCAGGATCAAAAACGATGGAGGAACAAGTCATGTATGATTATCTGATTGTCGGGGCGGGACTGTACGGCGCGGTGTTTGCGCGGGAAGCGACAGAGGCCGGAAAGAAGGTCCTTGTCGTCGATAAGCGTCCCAATATCGCCGGCAATGTCTATACCGAGGATGTGGAGGGCATCAAAGTCCATGTTTACGGCGCGCATATCTTCCACACCAACAACCGGGAGGTCTGGGACTATGTGAACTGCTTTGCGGCGTTCAACCGGTTTACAAACTCGCCGGTGGCAAATTACAAAGGGGAACTCTACAGCCTGCCGTTTAACATGTACACCTTCAATAAGATGTGGGGTGTGGTGACGCCGGAGGAGGCCGAGGCGAAGATTGCCGAGCAGCGGAAGGAGATCACCGGCGAACCGAAGAATCTGGAGGAGCAGGCAATCTCCCTGGTGGGCCGGGATATCTTTGAGAAGCTGGTAAAAGGCTATACGGAAAAACAGTGGGGACGCGACTGCAAGGACCTGCCGGCCTTCATCATCCGAAGACTCCCCGTGCGCCTGACCTTCGACAACAACTACTTCAACGCTCTGTATCAGGGAATCCCCACCGAGGGCTACACGAAGCTGGTGGAGCGGCTGCTGGACGGAATTGAAGTGCGGCTGGGCTGTGATTATCTGGAGAATCGGGAAGCCCTGGATCGTCAGGCAAGACGGGTGGTCTACACCGGTCCCATTGATGCCTTCTTCGGCTTCCGCCTGGGAACATTGGAGTACCGAAGCGTGCGGTTTGAGACGGAACTGCTGGATCAGCCGAACTTCCAGGGGAATGCAGCGGTGAACTATACGGACCGCGAGACTCCGTGGACGAGAATCATCGAGCACAAGTGGTTCACCTTCGGCAAAGACGAACAGGGCAAGGACCTTCCGAAGACCGTGATCTCCCGGGAGTATTCCGCGGAATGGAAGCCGGGTGATGAGCCCTATTACCCGGTGAACGACGAGAAAAACGGCGCGCTGTATCAGCAGTACAAGGCGCTGGCAGAGCGGGAAGAGAAGATCGTTTTCGGCGGACGCCTCGGGGAATATAAGTACTACGACATGGACCAGGTGATCGCCGCGGCGCTCCGGAAGGCGAGAGAAGAACTGGCCTGAAGAGCTTACGGCGGCAGGCCGCGGACATAAGCGGCGCCGGATCCAAAGAATGATTTGACAAGGTCGAAACATGTGGAGAAATGAACTGCGGGAGAACCGGTCACCCGGGGCAATCCTTCTGAATATGCTGATTGCGGCGGTCAGCCTGTTTGTCAACGGGTTTGGAATCTATCTGACCATCCAGGCCAACATCGGCGCGGCGCCCTGGGACGTGCTGAACCTGGGGCTTTCCAAGAGCCTCGGGATCCTCTACGGAAATGCCTCCATTGCGGTGTCGCTTACCATCCTGGTCATCGACATCCTGATGAAAGAGCCCATCGGCATCGCCATGTTTATCGATGCGGTGGTAGTCGGAAAAGCGGTGGACTTCTTTAACCGGATCCATCCCGTAGCACCCTGCCAGTCTCTCGTGACAGCGATCCCGGTTATGCTGGCGGGGCTGTTCGTATTGGCCTATACGCAGTACACCTATATGATGGCGTCTCTGGGCTGCGGCCCGCGGGACACCCTTCTGGTAGGCCTGGCCAAGCGCCTGAAGAAACTTCCCATCGCAGTGGTGAGCATCGGACTGCTCGGCACGGCGACCCTGACAGGATGGCTGCTGGGAGGGCCTGTGGGGATCGGGACGATTATCTGTGCCTTCTGTACCGGACCGGTGATGCAGTTTGCGTTTCGCACCGTTCGGTTCGACGCAACGGAAATCCGGCATCAGCGGCTGAAAGACTCCATCCGAGTGTTTCGGGCAAAACCCATATCAATCCCATAAGAGTTCAAGGCCGGTCGCGGAACATTCCGTGACCGGCCTTGTGCTGCTTCTTCGTAAAAGCGCGGCAATGAATCTCGGCCATGTGCTGAATGAAGGAATCATGACCGGAGGTATGAAGAAAGAGATTGGCGGGATACTCTTTGAGAAATCCTCCGATAAAGCCCCGTACGGCAAACGGCTCTTCCGTGAGAGCGGTTTTTATGATATGATAGACCGCATAGAGCAGCGAAAGGAATAAGAGGATGAAACGACAGGAAGCCCCGGCCGAGGGCGCGATAACCAAATCCGATTTGCCGGGATCGGACGAATCCGTAAACCGCTATGCATGATATCTGGAATCCGTGGCACGGCTGCAAAAAATGCAGCGAAGGCTGCCTGAATTGCTATATGTATTACCTGGACGCCCAGCGGGGGAAAGACGGAGGAGAGATTTACCGCACCAAGGCGGGCTTCCGTTATCCGCTCTCGAAGGATCGGGAAGGACGCTACAAGATCAAAAGCGGTGAGATGCTGCGCGTGTGCATGACCTCGGATTTCTTCCTGGAGGAGGCAGACTCCTGGCGGGAGGAGGCCTGGGAGATCATGCGGCAGCGGCCGGATGTGAAGTTCTTCCTTCTGACCAAGCGGCCGCAGCGTGTGGCGGAGCATTTGCCCTATGACTGGGGCGATGGCTGGGAGAATGTGATGTTCAACGTCACCTGTGAAAACCAGCGCCGTGCCGACGAGCGCATCCCGATTTTGTTGGAGCTGCCCTTCCGACACAAGGGCATTATGTGCGCGCCGTTCATTGGCCCGGTGAGCATCAAAGAATATCTCCCCGCCGGACAGATCGAACAGGTGCTCTGCGACGGGGAGAACTACGGCGGTGCAAGACCCTGCCATTACGAGTGGGTCAAAGCGCTGCATGACGAGTGCGCCGAATATAACGTGACCTTTGTCTTCTGCGGCACCGGGCGGCGCTTCGTCAAGGACGGGAAAACATACCGGCTCGAAGGCAGCCTGCAAAGCGAGCAGGCGTACAAGTCCGGCCTGAGCTTTTTGGGAAAACCAATCGATTTCAAGCTCTGCGACACTTGGGGCTATCCCATTCCGTCAGAGGATCTCTATACGCCCTACTATGGCCCCCGCTGCCAAAGCTGCGGGATGAAGCTCACGTGCAACGGCTGCAGCCGGTGCGGGAAATGCGAGTGACGTTCCAAGAACCGGCATCCCTCCGCTTGGCAGAAAGACAGACCGGCAGCTTCTTCGCTGCCGGTCAAGCTTACAGCTCGGTTACGAACGCGTCCAGGGGCATGCGCTTGAAGTGCCATGTGTTGGGCTGGCTTTTCTCGGAAGGGTAGCCCATTGCGAACATCATCACGGGGATGATGTTCTCCGGCAGCTCGAAGACCTCGGAGACCGTTTTGGCGTCAAAGCCCCGGAGCCACACGCTGTGCACGCCCAGCTCCTCCGCCGATCGGCTCCATCATCAGCCTCCTTAAATGTCCGTCATTGTTGTCGCAGAACAGCGGCCGGTCAGTCCATTTTGATCACTTGTTCGGCCAGGACACTCGCCGTTTCCCGATTGACCACCGGCACGTCCGCATAGGGGGAGGGCTCCGGTGGCGGGAGAGTCTGCATATACGCATGCATAGCCTCGGCTACGCGCTTGCCGGTGGCGACCGCGTGCACCACAGTACCCGCTCCGTGCGCGATATCGCCGGCCGCAAAGACCCCGTCGCGGGAGGTGTGGCCGTCTTCGTCCACGGCGATGATGCCGCCGTGCTCCTTTTCGAGGCCTCTGGCTGTGTTGATGATGTTGCTGCCCAGTTCCTGGCTGACCGCTACGATGACGCCTGTGCAGGGGTAGAGCTTCTCTGTACCCGGGATCGGATGCAGCTTGCCCTCTTCATCAAACTCGTTGTCAATAAAGACAACGCCGTCGTCGCGGATTTCCAACGGGCTCTTCATCATCTCAAACTCCACACCCTCGAGCTTGGCGTAGCTCGACTCATACTGGCTGGCGGCGATCTGATCCCGGCGGTTGAAAACGGTGACATAGTGCGCGCCATTGCGGATGGCCGTGCGGGCACAGTCCATCGCGGAGTTGCCCGAGCCGATCACGATCACACGCTCGCCCAGTCGGAATGCCTTCGGGGAGGCCAGATAGTTGATGGCAAAGGCCACATGTCCCAGAGTTTCGCCCTTGATGTGAAGGGTTTTCGGCCGCCAGAGACCCGCACCGACAAAGACACTTTGATAGCCGTCCCGGAACAGGTCATCCAGACTGATCGCCCCACCGATGGTGGTGTTCGGGCGGAAGCGGATGCCCTTGAGCTCCAGATGGCGATAGGCAAAG
This sequence comes from uncultured Clostridia bacterium, assembly GCA_946411545.1. Taxonomy (GTDB): domain Bacteria; phylum Bacillota; class Clostridia; order Oscillospirales; family Oscillospiraceae; genus Limivicinus. The sequence continues at coordinate 16,031 of CAMKEK010000006.1, read as the reverse complement.
TCATCCAGCAGCGCGTCGGGCAGGCGAAAATCCGGTATGCCGTAGCGCATCACGCCGCCGATCTTGTCTCTGGTGTCAAAGATGGTGACGTCGTAGCCGTAACGGCCCAGGATAACTGCGATCGTGAGGCTGGAGGGCCCCGCGCCGATCAGCGCGACCTTGCGCCCGTTGGAGGGAGCGGGGCCGTGCATCATCTGGTTGGCATAAGTGGTTGAAATATAATTTTCGATGACGGAGAAATGCACCGGAACATCTTTGATGCCGCGGATGCAGTGTCCCTCGCACTGCTTCTCGTGGTTGCAGACGAGAGAGCAGATCGTGGTGAGGGGATTGTTTTCAAACAGCATCCAGCCGGCATCGTTCAGCTTGCCGTCTTTCAACAGCCGAATGACCTCGGGAATGTTGGTGTGGATCGGGCAACCCTCCCGGCAGCGGGGCTTTTTGCAGCCCAGGCAGCGGTTAGCCTCCTCCATTACATGCAGAGCCATAATTCGTCCTCCTGTTACAGCGTAATGCCGTCGTTAAAGAATTGCAATCTTCTTGTACCGTGGTTTTTCTGCCTTATGGGATGTAATGAAACTGATTGTTCAGCCAGGCCTGACAGAGAGGGATCCATTGGGACGCCTCGGCATTGGGGGTCTCAACTTCCCGGTTGCACATGGAAATGCCGTGGGCGCCGCCTGCAAAGAGATGGCATTCATAGGCCACCCCTGCCCGCTGCATGGCCTCCGCGAGAAGCAGAGAGTTCTCCACAGGTACGCTTTCATCTCCTACACAGTGCCACAGGAAGCAGGGGGGCATATCCTCTGTCACCTGCTTTTCAAGCGACAGAAGCTCGCGCAGATTCTCGTCCCCGCCGGTTACGTGATCGATGGACTCCCGATGAGCGAAAGCTCCCGTCGTAATGACCGGGTAGCAGAGTACCAGCGCATCCGGACGACAGTCCTCACCGAGCTGCAGCGCCGCATGGTTCCACAGGATCCCCAGGCTTGCCGCCAGGTGACCGCCGGCGGAAAAACCAAGAACGGCGATCTTCTCTTTTTCGATGTGCCATTCCTCCGCACGTTCGCGCACAAGGCGAACACAGGCCGCAAGCTCTCTCAAAGGACGGAGCCCGGCGGCCTTTTCACCCACCGCGTATTCGATCAGGAAGGTCTGATAACCCAGCGCGGCAAAGCACAGTGCTACCGGATCCTTCTCCCGCGGCGACAGCCAGCGGTAGGCACCGCCCGCGCAGATGATCACCGCCGGGCGGATTTTATGCGCGACGAGCCGGTCATGGTCGTCGTGTAAATAACCTGTGACCGGCGCGTCTAAGGCGTCAAAGCTTACGATTTTCATATGTCAGGTGCCCTCCGAGGAAAAGGCGTTTCTATCCATACTGCAGAATCTCCCAGCTTCGTATTTCCCGTTGAGTTCAAAGGCCGATTGACCGCGTCGGATCACAGGATGACCTTTTCTGTCGCGCCGTCAAAGAGATACACATTCTCATAGGGGATGGAGAAGATGATGTCGCTGTCCACCTCGGGGGTGTCGTGGGGATCGACCTTCAGAATCGAGTGAACTGCGCCCATCTCGATGTACACGTTGCTGTTGTCTCCCAGCATCTCCGTAAGTTCCACCTTGGCGGGGAGTACATAGGCATCCTTTTCTTCGCCGAGCCTGATGGACTCCGGGCGGAAGCCGAAGACAATCTCCTTGCCCTCGTACGCGTTCAGCTTATCCCCCAGTTTGTGGCGAAGGTCTACCGTTTTACCGCCGATATCGAGCTTGCCGCCCTCCACCTTGCCGCGCACAAAGTTCATGGGCGGCTCGCCGATGAAACCGGCGACAAAGACGTTGACCGGCTCGAAATACAACTCGCGAGGTGTGCCCACCTGCTGAACATAGCCGTCCTTCATGACCACGATGCGGTCGGCCATGGTCATGGCCTCCGTCTGGTCATGGGTGACATAGATGGTGGTGGAGCCGGTCTCACGATGGATCTGGGTGATTTCGGAGCGCATGGTCACGCGCTGTTTGGCGTCGAGGTTGGACAGCGGCTCATCCATCAGGAAGATGCCCACTTTGCGGATCAGGGCGCGGCCGATGGCGACACGCTGGCGCTGGCCGCCGGAGAGCGCTCTGGGCAGACGGTCCAGATAATCGGTCAGACCCAGGATGCGGGCGGTGTTGCGCACCTTTTCGTCGATGTAGTCCTCATCGGCGCCCTGCAGCTCCAGGCCGAAGGCGATGTTGTCATAAACGCTCATCTGGGGATACAATGCGTAGCTCTGAAAAACCATCGCGACGCCGCGCTCCCGCGGACCCTTTTCGTTGGCGCGCTTGCCGTCGATCAGGAACTCACCGTTTGAAATATCCTCCAGGCCGGCGATCATGCGCAGCGTAGTGGACTTGCCGCAGCCGGAGGGGCCAACGAAGACAATGAACTCGCCCTTTTCCATCTCAAGATTAAAATCATGGACCGCGTGGAAGCCGTTCGGATAGATCTTGTTGATGTTTTTCAGAGTAAGATAAGCCATTATTAATCCCCCTTGATCGTTTGAAAATGTCAGAATGGATATGGACAAAACGGATATGATTCCGGATGCTTTCACCGCCGGCTTTTATCATTTCAGCGCGGAGCCGGCAGTCAGCCGATCAGGCTTCCGCGGCGAGGCGCTTGATCTCCGTATAGCAGAGCAGGAAAGGCGCGACGCCCTTGGCGTCGTTCTGCACCACCGGCTCTGAGATGTAGTACTCATAGGAGCCGTCACGGCGGCGGTTTGACTCCGGGCCCAGCCCCGCCACCAGGCAGATGCCGCCCAGATTCAGCTCACCGCCGTCAAAGGATAAATACTCGTCTGCAATGCCGCGGAAGGTTTTCTCGCCTTTTGCGGCATAGTCTTTTTTCAGTGCACCGAGCCTCGCTCCCTTGAGCATGGCGTAGCCCAGCATGCTGCTGCCGCTGGTCTCCAGATAATTGCCTTCCCGGCCGCCCTGATCCACCACCTGCCAGTACAGGCCCGTTTCGGGATCGGCATAGCGGGAAACGCCGGCCATCAGCTCGGCAAGGATCTCCCGGACGCGCGCCTGCTCTTTCCCCTCGGGCAGGATTTCCGCAAGGTCGGCAAGCGCCACCGCAAACCAGCCGATGCTTCGCAGCCAGAAATTCTTGGAGCAGCCCGTCTCCGGATCCGCCCAGAAGGCCTCGCGGCTAGCATCATAACCATGATAATACAGTCCCTTTTCGGGGTTGAACATGCGTGAATGGACGATCTCGATCTGGGCAAGAATGTCGCGATAATCCCCGGTGCCCAGGTTTTTCTCATAAAGCGCGTAAAACGGCTGGGCCATATACAGCCCGTCCAGCCATACCTGGTTGGGATAAATCGCCTTATGCCAGAAGCTGCCCTCCGCTGTGCGGGGCTGCCGCTTCAGATGAAGGCGTAAAAGCTCGGCGGCTTTTTTATACTTCTCTTTCCCGGTCGCTTCGTAGAGGGGGAACAGGACCCGCCCCTCGTTGATATCGTCCAGGTTGAATTTCTCCTGATCATAGCTGCGGATGGAGCCGTCTTCCCGTACGAACCAGTCGATGTATCTCTCCACAAAGTCAGAATATGCCTGCTCACCGGTAATCTCGCTCATGGACAGCAGCGCAGTCATCATGCAGCCGTCAATATAGTTCCAGCTCGCCGGCTTGCCCTGCCGGACTTGTTCAATGTTCCAGATCGTATGCTCCGGGGCGGATTCCCGAATCAGGCGGCGGACATAGGCGTCAATTGTCTCGTACATGCTCCAAACCTCACTGCAGACCGTCACATTCCAGCGTCTCGTAATGGGCGGCGATGAGCTTTTCGCCCTCCTCGCCTGCAAGCTTAACGTTTTTCACGCGGATATGCCGCACATTGTCCAGATACAGACCCAGGCGGCAGCGCTCTTTGGCAAAGTTCTCCATGATGGGCACGCCGGGCTTGGCATCCTCGGCAAAGCTCACCGTGATGTTTTCCAGGCGGACCTCTTCGATGGGGGCCTCCGGCAGACCGTCGATATAGCAGGCGGCGACCTGTGCGCCGGTACACTGCAGATCGGCAAAGCGGAAGCGCCCCATGCGGGGAGTGCGCTCGTCCACGGGCAGATGCTCCCGGGACCAGACATACTCGCTTTCTCTGTCGGGATCACAGCAGTTGTACCAGAGGTTGATGGCAATCGGGGTCAGCACGCCGTCCATGCGGATGTTCTCAAAGCAGACCTCGTCGATGCGGCAGTTCTCTCCGCGGCCGCGGCGGCTTTTGATCCGCAGGCCACGGTCGGTGCCGCAGAAGAGGCATTGAGAGACCTTCAGGTTCCGCACACCGGCGCCGATTTCGCTGCCCAGGGTGATGGCGCCGTGGCCGTGGTCCATGAGGCAGTTGCGGATCGTATGGTGGTCGGCCGGTTGATTCAGCTTCCGTCCCAGTTCGATCTTGCCGGATTTCACCGCGATACAGTCATCCCCTACCGCAAAGCGGCAGCCGATGATGTCCACGCCGTCGCAGGATTCCGGATCGATCGCGTCTGTGTTTGGACTGTCCTTCGGCGCGGTGATAAACACATCGTACAGGCCGATCTGCCGGGAATAGTAGGGGTGCAGCTGCCAGGAGGGCGAGTTGCATGCGTGTATGCCGTGAACCGTTACGTTTTCGCAGCGGTTAAAGAACAGGAGGCGCGGCCGAGCCGTCGGGAAGCGGTGAAACGCCGTCCAGAAATCGCTGTTTTGGGCGTTGCCGTCCACCGTGCCGGGGCCGACAAGGGTGATATCTTCGGCATACTGGGCGGTGATCAGAGACTGATACATCGGTACGGTGTTGCCCTCGAAGCCGCCAAAATAGCACTCCCGTCCGCTGAGATCCGACACGGTGCCGGGGATGACGGGATAGTCCTCCCGCTCCGTCCAGCCCAGCAGTGTCGCGCCCTCAGCAAATTCCAGGGTGATATGGCTCTTGAGCATCAGCGGACGGCTCAGATAGCGGCCGGCCGGAAACAGCAGGCGGCCGCCCGCAGGCAGACAGCCGATGGCAGTCTGGATCGCGCAGGTATCGTCATGCTCGCCGTCGCCGGCTGCGCCGAAGCTGCGCACATCCAGGGCACAGCTCTCCGTCCGCGTGCGGAAGCGAAGGGACTCCCGCAGCGTCTTGCCTTGGAGCGTCACGGTATACTCCGTGTCCGGCCGGAGAGAAAACAGGGAAAAGACATTTTTATTGCAGCTATATTGCTGCTCCTGACCGTTCAGGAAGACCGTAAAACTCTCCGGCGCGAAATAGGGCGCTTCGTTGACGAGCTCCAGGCAGGCTGAACTCGAGCCGGAAAAGAGAAGATTCATCATATTAATAATCGTCCTAACGCGATTGTTTTGCATCCGCCACAATCTGAAGCAGCAGACGCTTCATGCCTATAAACAACTGGTCGAACCCGACATAGAGGATGCCAAAGAGAATCGGTCCAACGCCGAGCGGCCGCGTCCCGGCCCCGCGCAGCGCAAGCAGCACTGTGTTAAGCAGAGCGTAGACGGCGCCGACGCACAGCAACAGAAGAAAGGCGTAGAGAATATTATAGAAAAAGGTGAGATACTGCTTTTTGGGGAACATCATCCAGCGGTCAAGCCCGGTCTCGCGCCTGGCGATATAGCGCAGGACATTGTTGGTGATCACATCGGTCATGACGCCGAGGACAATGCCGAAAATCAGAAGCAGATCCAGCGTCGCGCTCACATAGGCGCTCAGCCCCCAGTAGATGAAGAAGCAGACGGAGCCCGCAAACCACATTTTGATCAGGATGGCTTTTGCCCAGTCCGACAGATGAAACTTCGGACCGGAGCGGTACTTGCGCAGTTCCTTCTCCGAAACTTCGGGGGAATTCGACTCGTCCGCCTCCACAAGGTCACGGACAGCGTCGCTATGCAGTTTGTAGTATTCGGCGGTCGTCGGGCTTTCCTCCTGCACCGCACGCCTGCTTTTTCCGAGCGCCATATTGAATCCTCGTATCATTTCGGGATCGGAAGACAACAGCCTCCCGATCCGGAACACGTCATCGTTTAATCTTCGCCGGAGATGTCAATCGCTCCGAGCTTGCCGTAATCCTCCACCGTGACGGAGGTTTTGATCCTGCGCAGCCATTTGCTGTAAACCGGCAGCAGCAAGATCAGCGCCACGCCGATCAGCAGCGTAACAATATGCATACCGAGCATCGCATAGGCTTTCTCGATATATGGTTCGAGCGCGATCGGGTTTTCTGCGCGGTTGAGCGCCGTGTGGACCAGGCTCCGATAGCGAATGTCGCAGAAGATAACGGCTGCAAGCATCGCAAACATCAGCCCCAGCATCGGATAGTTGGGTTTCTTACGCTTGGGGAAGGCGTTGGAAAAGCAGACGAAGCTCAGGATGGAAAAGAGCATCGTGACAAAGCCGCACAGGCCCATCCCCACGCCCTGGATACGGGCGGTGGTGTGCGAGATATGCGTGAGATTCAGCGAGTAGATCAGGAACGCGAGGCCAAAGACCAGCAACGGGATGGTCTGCGGTCTGCGTTTGAGCGCAACGACGATCTTGCGCAGGAATTCCGGCATGTTGCTTCTATTCTCGCTCATGCTTCTTTCTCCCTTCCGATGGCAACGCCGCTGTCCTTGTCAAAGAAGTGCTTGCGGCTGAAGGCAATGTCCGCACGGTCGCCCTCCTTGTAGTCGTACCAGCCGCGCAGCTTCGCGGAGATCTTGTTGTTCTGGCCGATATGACCGTGCACCAGGGTGTTCATACCGAGGTTTTCGTTGGAGAAGACGTTCATGGCAATCTCGTTGCCGCCGATCACGTCCTCGGGGCGCACGCCCAGTTCGATCTCCTTGCCCGCATAGGGCAGCAGGGCACCCTTTTCCTCCTCTGAGAGCTTCACCCGGAAGCCATGACCCTCAAGCTCGCCTTCGCGCACCGTGACGTCGAAGAAGTTCATCGGCGGCAGGCCGATAAAGCTTGCCACAAAACGGTTGGCTGGGGAATCGTAAAGCTCCAGAGGCGTGCCCACCTGCTGGACATGGCCCATGGACATGCACACAATGCGGTCGGCCAGCGTCAGGGCTTCGGTCTGGTCATGGGTGACGTAGAGCATGGTGGCCTGCAGGCGCTTGTGCAGCAGCAGGATCTCACGGCGGGTGGCACCGCGCAGCTTCGCGTCGAGGTTCGAGAGAGGCTCGTCAAACAGGAAGACCTTCGGGTTCCGGACAATGGAGCGCCCCATGGCCACGCGCTGGCGCTGGCCGCCGGAGAGCTGCGAGGGCTTCTTGTTGAGCTGGCTTGTCAGGCCGAGGATCTCGGCCGCGGCCAGAACCTTCTTGTGGATGACGTTGGGGTTTTCCTTGCGCAGCGTCAGAGAGAAGGCCATGTTTTCATAGATGGTCATATGGCCGTAGAGTGCGTAGTTCTGGAACACCATGGCCATATCGCGGTCCTTGGCGGGGGCTTGGGTAATGTCTTTTCCGTCGAGGTAGAGCTTGCCCGAGGAGATGTCCTCCAGGCCTGCGACCATGCGCAGCGTGGTGGACTTGCCGCAGCCGGACGGCCCAACCAGAACGATCAGCTCCCCGTCCTTGACCTCGAGATTAAAATCAAAGACCGCCTGGACGTTGTTGTCGTATATCTTATCGATATGCTGTAAACTCATCTGTGCCATGTCGCCGCCCCCTTACACCTTGTCCGCCTCTAACGAGGCAAGATGCGCGCTCAGCTCACGGCAGCGCTTGATGCCGATGATACCGGAAACGATACAGCAGACTGCGGAGATGAGCAGATATGCAACCACCCGGATGTGCTGCGCGCTCTCCATGACCCTTGTGGTCACGTTGCCGATGGTGACCTCCGTGGCGGCGGCCTGTGCCGGAAGAATGAACACGCGCACGATCTGCAGCGCCCCGATGAAGAGAAGCACATAGCAGTATCCGATCTTATAATTCTTCACGCCCTCCGAAGAAAGGAACGCTGCCAGCATAAAGACGAGATTGTATATGATGGAGGCACCGATGCGGATCTGATAATAGAAAGTTCCCACATTGCGGCCAACATCGGACTCATAAATGCTGATAAAGTAGAACACATCGAACACGATCGCCAGAATCGCCAGGGTCGAGCAAAGGCTGTTCTTGGTAAAGCGCATACGGTCACGCCTGAGGTACAGTTCTTCGTTCATGCCGCGGCCTCCTTTCCGGCTCGGATCAGCTGTGCTTCTTCCTTCATCAAGCGGAATTTCCAAATCATATTTGCAATCAGAAGAACATTTGCAAGAATCAGCAGGGCAAAAACCGCTGTATGTACGTCAAACCAGAAGGTCGACTCGGTATAGAGCGTGTTCAGCCGCTGGGAAAAAGTTTTCAGCGCCTCAAAATCGATCTGCAGGAACTGTGCCTTAAAGGCACGGATCTGTGCGCCTGCCCAGATCGTGACGCCGAGGCAGGCCGCCGCGTTGACCGCGACCGCGAACACATTGCCCACATAATACTTGCGGCGCACATGGGTGTTGGTAAGGAAAAGCAGAAGGCTTGCCAGGATCAGCAGAATCCCGGCGTGCAGGAACTGTCGGTTAAAGCCCTGCATATCATAGTAGATAAAGGCGCCGGCCACCGGATTGCGCCTGGTGTTTTCCGGATTGTCCGGTGCACCGATGGTGGTATAAAGCGCATCGTAGAGATCCGTCATGATCCCCAGCGAATAGAGGAAAACGATCACGCTTGCGATAAGCACAAGCAGACAGACCGCCTTCTGAAGTTTCAGCTGCTTCTTATACATAGTAACCTCCCCGTTGATTATCTCTTTTTCTCGTCCTCCGGAAGGGCCGGAGCCCTTCCGGAGGATTTGAATTCAAATCAACGTCGTAACACCGGTTCGTTTGTCGCACCGTTCGCCGGTGCTGCCAAAGGGTTCGCGGGATGCTTAGCCGAGAGAGGCGTAGTAATCCACAATGTCGCCCCAGGCCATATCCTTGATGTACAGATAGGCAGAGCCGTTGTACTGGTTGGCAACCGTGTCGGCAGCCTCCTCGGGGGAGGAGAAGCCGCTGAAGGTCAGACCCTTGGCAATCACATCGACCAGGACGTTGACCTTGTCATCGCCCTTCTGCTGGCTGAACTGGTTGGTCAGGTCGGTATAGGTGTTGAGCTGGTCGTTGTCGGCCTTGGTGGTGGGCAGGACAGTGGGGACGGAGCTGTACCAGGGGTTCTCCGCGATGGCGAGCTCGGGGTGCTTGATGGTGCCGAGTCCGATGGCATTGGAGATATAGCCGGCGCCCTCGCGGCCGACGTCGGTGGTGCACTGGTACTCAAAGGCCTGGCTCTTGGCGAAGGACAGTGTGGAGCCGAGGAACATGCGCGCATAGTTGGTGTAGTTGCCGTTGGCCTTCTCCCAGAGCTCGGTGCGGGTCGCATCGGCAATCTCCGGCATCTCCTGGCCGTTGAAGAGGAAGGTCACATAGCTGCCGTCGTCATTGGTCTTGATGAAGGCATCGGGACCGTAGGACATGAGAATCATGCCCTTGGGGCTGTAAGCAAAGTCGATCAGAGCGAGCGCGGCATTCAGCTTGTCGGGGTTGCCCTCGACGCCGGGAGCGGAAATGCCCCAGCCGTCGGTCTTGACAGAACGCCAGGACTCGGTAAAGCGCATGTAAACGCCCTCGGGATCGCTGCCGTCGAACCAGCGGGCCACAGGCACCATGACGGCCATATACTTCTCGCCGTCTTCAACCTGAAGCTTGGTGTTGTTGAGCAGGGTCTGTGTCTGGTTGTAGTCGTAGGACATGAAGCCGAGGTCGTTCTCCATATAGGTGCTGGAGGTCTCAGCCTCGGAGTTGAGGAAGGCGGTGGAGATCAGGCCTTCCTGTGCCATCTCATTCATGTGGGCGAGAGCCACATAGGTGTCGGCCTCCTGGCGGGCATCACGCAGATAGCCGTCCTCACCGACGTACAGGTAATCCTGGCGGGACTCGAGGCCGCGAACGCCGAAGAGATGACCGGCGAAGCGGAACATATCGACGCGGCGCTGGTTGTTGTTGTCCTCACGGGAGAAGATGCCCTGGACGGTATCCGTGCCGTTGAGGGTCTGGGGGTTGGCGACAACACAGCGGAGCAGCGCAACGAGTTCATCCACGTCCCAGGCGGCGTTCTGACCGACAAACAGGTCGGAGCGCTGGGTGCCGTAGTAGCCATCATAGGCGGCATCGATGTAGTCGCGGAGCATGTTGACCGCGGTCACACCGTCGATCTCACCGGCGTCGTTCATGGCAGCAACGATGTTGCCGGCGGCGTCATAGTTCTTGCTGATCGTCTCGACCGCTGTGCCGTCGGGAGTAACGACGTCAATGTCGATAGAGCCGGAGGTGGGCATATAAGGCTGATATACAGGGGCGGCCAGGGTCTTGCAGGCGTCGGCAGCGAATTCGCCTTCGCCGTCGAGCAGCTTCTGCACCCAGTCAACACGCATCAGCGGCATACGCTCGATGTCGTTGACACCGTCAAAATACGGGGAGAAGTAGATGGCGCCGGTACTGACATTACCGGTGATGGACAGGAGAACAATGGGGTTGGCGTCCAGATAAGCCTTGAAATTGGGCATCTGATCCAGATAGTCGGCAATGTTCACGATCGCGCCGCTCTCGCCGTACTCGGAGAGCTTTGCCGCTGTGCCGCTGACGACGTCGACTTCCTTCAACTGTTCTTTCCAGTAGTCAAACTCAGCAGCGGCGGCGTTGCCCTGATACTTGTCCTCGATCTTGATGCCGAGAACATTCTCAACCTCGACCCAGGTGGGCTTGAGGTCGCCGGAGTTGTAGGTCTTGCCGTCGGCCAGGGTGACACCGGCGCCGGCAGTCTCTGCATCAAAGGACAGACCGGTCTTCGCGCTGTTATAGCCTGTAGCCATACGAAGCACCGTGCCGTCGGCATAGCTCAGCTCGCCGAAATCGGCAAAAGCGGAGGCGGACAGGCCCAGCACCATGCAGACCACAAGAAGTACAGCGAGAATCAATTTGCTTGTTTTCATTTTTTCCTCCTTAATATATAGATGTATATGTTGACCAGGGCGCACAGCCCTGCTGCAACCGGGATTATTCCTTCACGCCGCCGACATTGGTGCCTTTGGCGAAGTACTTCTGGATAAAGGGGTAGATGACCAGGATGGGCACGATGGAAACAACGATCAGGGCATAGATAATGGAGTCGGAGGCGTAGACCTCGTTCCAGCCGGCGATAAATTCCGCATCGCGGTACTGCTCCAGCAGCTCACGGATAAAGACCTGCAGCGGCTTTTCAAAGCTGTTGGAGATCATCTGCCGCGCCCAGAAGTAGCCGTTCCAGCGGGAGATGGCGAAGAAGAGCGCCACGGTCGCGATGGTGGACTTGCTCATCGGGATGTACACGGTGCTCAGCACCTGAAACTCCGTCGCCCCGTCGACAATGGCGGCCTCTTCGATCTCGGAGGGAACGCCCTCAAAGGCGTTTCTGAGCAGGATGATGTTCATGGCCGCCATGCCCATCGCGATGACGACAAGCCACTTGTCATCCATGATGCCGACGCTGTTGAAAACGGTCTTGGTCTGCAGATAGTTGAGGTATTGCGGGACGATGCCGGCGGAGAACCACATCGTAAAGACCAGGAAGAAGTTGAAGGCCTTGCGGAACAGCAGCCGCTTCTTCGAGAGCGCGTAGGCGCCCAGAATCGAATAGCCCAGCGCCCAGATCGTGCCGTAGAGAGTCAGGAACAGCGTGTTCGAGTAGGCGTTCCAGAACATGTTGTTGTTGAACATGGTCTTGAATGCATCGAACTGAATGTTCTTCGGCATAAGAATGATCTGGTTGTAATCGACCTCATGTGCGCCGCTGATCGAGGCGGAGACCGCATACACAAATGGATAGAGACAGGCCAGCGCAAAGATCGTCAGCAGCGTGTAGCTTAAGATCCGGAAGATCAGCTCGGAAGCTTCGAGTTTTCTTTTCATGGCAGCCTCCTATCAGTACAGCGAGGTGTTCGACGCCTTGCGCGCGATGGTGTTGGCGCCGATGACGAGCAGCATGCCGATGACGTTGTTCATCATCTCCGCCGCGGAGGCGATGCCCTTGGCCGCGCCCTCGAGACCGTAGCGGTTGGCGAAGGTGGAGACCACGTCCGCTGTCACAAAGGTGTTGGAGTTATAAAGAAGGAGGACCTTCTCATAGCCGATGTTCAGCAGAGAGCCGATGCGGGTGATGAGCATGATGACGATGGTGGAAAGGATGCTCGGCAGCACCACATAACGCATCTGGGCCCATTTGTCCGCGCCGTCGATCTGCGCAGCCTCATAGCTTGTGGGTGAGATGGCGATGATTGCGGCGAAGAACACAATGCTGTCATAGCCCGCGCTCTCCCAGATGCCGCTGATGATATAGATCGGGCGGAAGAAGGCGGGGTTGTTGAGAAGACCGGCGTTCGCCGTTTCGCGTGAGACAAGGCCGACGGCGGCCAGCGCCTGGGACACGATGCCCATGCTTGTGGTCTGCGCACCCTGCTTGACCAGCATCATGACCAGCGAGGTCATAACGACGGTGGACATAAACTTGGGCAGGTAGGTCAGCACCTGATAGACGCTGCGGGCGATGTTCGACCGGATCTCATTGAAGAACAGCGCCAGGATGATCGGCATCGGGAAGCCGAAGAGCAGGCCGTAGAAGCTCAGAATAAAGGTGTTGCGCAATGCGCGCCAGAACTCAATGGAAAGCGTGTCCTTCCCGGCGAGCAGGAGCTTGAAGTTGGAAAAGCCTGCGAACAGCTGCTCCGAGACCGGCTTGACGTTATCCGCGACCTTGAAGCTGCCCAGCAGCTCATACATCGGGAAATAGCGCCAGAACAGGAATACCAGCAGCATCGGAACCAGCATCAGGTACAGACGCCAGTCCTTCACAATGGTCTGCCCGACGTGACGCCAGTAATGCTTCTCCACGTCGTCGCGCACGGCTTGCTCCGGACTCTCTCGGTACAAGCCGGTCGCTTCATCGTAGATGAGAAAATCCGCTGCTTTTGCTTTCATCAATATCCTCCTTTTTCCTCTTCTGCGGCGTGGATGCGCAGAAGATAGTGCTTTTGGTCTTCAAAAATCCCGTCCAGCCGCCGGGCGATCCAGAGGATCAGACCGGTGAACAGGAGCGAGAGTGAGTCCGTGGTAAAAAAGCCCAGGCAATTCAGAAAGCGCGCCCCGGTCAGCAGAGCCATCAGCGCCCGGCCAAGCTGCATCAGCAGCAGTGTCAGCAGGCCGAAACCCACCGTCATCATACTGTCGCCGCGCACCCGCTCCCTGCCAAGCCTGTTGAGCGGCAGAAGCGCCGCAAGAGAAAGCAGATTGCCGACGCAGTAGATCAGGACCTGCCGCACGCTTCCATGAGAGAGGAAAGAAAAGACAAGACCGCCCAGCACTGCATGGATGGCTCCATAGGGCCCCCAGCGCATCAGCACAATCGCCGTCAGCGGCGCCGTGACGGATACCGTATAGAGCTGATCCGGAAACCACCGGGTGGCAGCTGTGACAATCAGGGTCTCCGAGATCCAGAGGATTACGGCAAACAGGCAGAGGTCGATACGGCGATACTGTTGAAAGCTGAACTGACGATTCATAAGCATCCTCGAAAGGCAGTCTGCCATCACAGGATGACGACTGTCAATATTCAAATACTCTTTCTGCCGCTTGCATATGGGAAAAGCGGAGAGAATTTATGTACAAAGCGGATACATGGATACATTTTTATTTTTTTTGTTGCAATCCGCGCGGTCTGTGATACAGTAACAATATACACCAACAGAACACGGAGTGAAACCATGGCAAACCTAATACTTACGCCTCAGAACGATTTGCAGGCTGCCCTCGACCGCGCCCCGGCCGGCAGCACCGTCCATCTCTGCGCCGGCGTCTATCGGCAGAAGCTGGTGCTGCGCACCCCCGGGCTGCGGCTCGAAGGGGAAGGCGCAGAGAATACGGTTTTGATCTATGACGACTATGCCCGGAAGATCGACGCCCGGGGGCAGGAATACAACACGTTCCGCACCTGGACCCTGGCAGTCTGCGCCGATGACATTCACATGCACAATCTAGCGGTCGTGAACGATGCCCTCAACCCCGCAAGCAAGGGACAGGAGGTGGCGCTGAGCGTTTACGGCGATCGCTTCCTAATGGAGGATTGCCTGCTGCGCTCCACCCAGGACACGCTCTTTCTCGGCCCGCTGCCGAAGGACCTGATCGCACGTTATCAGGGATTTCTGCCCGACGAACTGCGGCAGGATCGGCTCCTGACCCAACGCTTTACGCGCTGTCGGATCGAAGGGAGTGTGGATTTTATTTTCGGCTGCGGCGAAGCGCTGCTGGAGGAGTGCGAGATCCGCTCCGTCAGCGACGGCCGGGAAGTCGGCTATGTGGCCGCGCCGGCCCACGCCCTTGAGCAGACGGAAGGCTTTCGCTTCCGGCACTGCACATTCACCGCAGAGGACACGGTCGCGCAGGGGAGTATTTTCCTCGCGCGTCCCTGGCGGGATCACGGCCTCTGCTTCTTTGAGGACTGCCGCTGCGGCAGGCACATCGCCGCCGCCGGCTTTGACGCGTGGCTGGACTCCGGCAGGGAAAAGACGGCCCGCTTTTACGAATATCCCGTCCAACCCGGCCGCGTGGCCTGGGTCAATCCTCAGAGGGAGGCGTAGAGCTGTTCAAGCATGCTGCGGGAAGACACCGCGTTCTCGTTGCGGGTGTTCTCCAGCGTAGCCTGGACAAAGGGCTTTCGGGCCTTGAGGAAACGAAGGATCTCCGTATAATCCATCTCACCGGTTCCGGCCGCCGTGCTCACAAGCTTGCCGTCCCGGCGCACATAGTCCTTCAGATGGACCATGGCGATCCGATCGCAGAGCTTGTCCATCGCCTCGCCGATCACGGCTTCGCGGCGGTCCGCGTTCTCCGGACACAGCAGATTGACCGGGTCAAAGATGATGCGCAGATTCTCACTTCCGATGCCCCGGAGCACCTGCAGAGCCCGGTCAGGGCTGTAGACAATGTGGTTCCAAACCGGCTCGATGGCAAGCGTCACCCCGCAGGCCTCGGCCCGCTCCACCACCGGCTCCAGATTCTTCATAAAGGTATGCAGAGCCGCCTCCCCATGGGTGTCGGCATCCAGTTTGTAGGCCGCGTTGGGCGCGCCTGTCTCGGTGCCGACCATGGCGATCCCTGCCAGCGCCGCCACGCGCAGATTTCCAAAATAGCGGGACTGAAACTCCCGGATCTTTGCCTCGTCCGGGTAAGCCAGGTTCAGGTAGCAGCCCAGGACTGCCACGTCCAGTTCTTCCCGGGCAAAAACCCTCCGAACATGGGCTGCCAGCCCTTCCGTCAGCGCAGCTGCGTCAAAGCAGACGCCCGGGATACACTTCGAAAGCGCAAGATGGACACAGGTAAAGCCCTCTTCCCGCGCCGTGCGGGCACGCGCCTCCAGCGTCTGCTTCTCTTCCGGAAGGTCTGTGTTTACATCGTGCAGGCGAATTCCCAGTTGCATGGTGTTCTTCCTCCGGTACCCTTCTTTTCCCATCAAAATTGCTTATTTCGGTGACAGCGACTCATACTTTTTTTGTCCATTTTACAATTTTTCTTATTTCTGCGCTACAGATTATGGAAGATTCGTCTCCTTGAAATACTGAAATTTCAACACATCTGGAGAAACTTATGGAACAGGAAAGAATTCAGCCGGACACACTCGCTCGGGTCAGCATTGACCGGCGTGAGAGGGAAGCCGGTTACATTATGCCACGGCACCACTGCCACAGCTATTACGAGCTGGTCTATTTGGAGCGCGGTTCCTGCCGTTTCCTGATCGAGGACCGCATGTACGATCTGCCGGAGGACAGCTTTCTGCTGATCCCGCCCAATCTGTTTCACTACACCCACTACCCCTTCGGATCCTGCTTTCGCAGCGGTATCTATTTCCGCCGCTCAATTGTAAACCGAGGTTCCGGTTTGCAAGAGTAAGTTCCAGTTTGGCAGAA
>CAMKEK010000005.1:0-24710 GCA_946411545.1 uncultured Clostridia bacterium | reverse complement strand
CGTTCCAGAGAATGGAATCCAGACCGTAGAGGTAGGTCTGGGTCAGCATCTGGCGCCCCTGGCGGAGAAGATCCTGGGTGCTCTCGGAAGTGTCATGTTCATCCCAGTTGTATTCCGCGGGGAACTGCTTGACAAACTCCAGAAGCTCCTTAAAGTTGTCGCTTTCGAAATTGACCTTCCCGGTGGTCCAGTCGACAAAGCTGTCCATATCCGCGTAAAGCAGCGAGCTCATGACCTGATCCCGGGTGACGTAGGGCTCCAGAGGGGTGCAGCCTTCCGGCATCTGTTCCAGCGCGGCGTTGAAGTCGGCATAGGTCCAACCCGGTGTGTCGCCGACGATGCTGGCCGCGCCGCACAGCGTCTCAACGGAGAAGCCGGAGACGATCTGATACAGGCCGCCGTTGACCTCCAGCGCGGAGAGCAGATTGGGGAAGAAGTCCTCCCGCTTCAGCTCCGGATCCTTGTCCAGATAGGGGTAGAGATCTTCCAGCAGGCCCTTGGATGCGATCTGGCGGTAGGCGATCTGATTGGTGGGGATGATGTCGGGGAGGTTGCCGGCCATGACCTCGGTGTTGAACTTGGTGATGCCGGCGGAGAAGTCGGTCTCCGTGTTGTACTGGGAATAATCCAGATACTCCAGGCGAACGTTGTCATGAGTGCGGTTGAAGCGGACCATGCGGTTGGTAAGCTGATAATCGGGAGTGTATTCCAGCTGAGCCACGGTCAGGATCTGCTTCTTCGGCAGGGAATCGGCCGGGACGCGGGTCAGGGTGAAGATCTGGCTGTCAACGCTGCCGCCGGTGTAGTCCGTGGTGACACCGGTGATGATGCCGTCGGGAGAAATATTCAGTGCCTGACCAGCCACCGTATTGCCGTTGATATCGCAGCTCATCCAGTTCAGGACCGGGACGGGATCTTCGCCGCCCAGCTTGAAACCGTAGAGATACATGCCGCTGGTATAGTAGAAGTCGTAACTGTCGTCGCCGGGGTACAGGGACCAGGCGGAATCGGGGATCGGGAAGCTCTCGCCGAGTTCTTTCTTTTCCCAGTCGATGGGACGAAGCTCGGGGCCTTTGTCACCGTAGAGCATGACCGCGACACGGCCGTCGGCCAGGGTGACCATGGAGTTGATGAAACTGTCGGTCTGCATGGACCAGGCGACGCTTCCGTCGGGCGCAATGGCCTGGAGGGTCGTATCCATGACAACAATGAGATTCCCATCGGGATCCTTGGCGACATTAAAGATGTTGAGCCAGACGTCTGCGGTTTCAAGATCGATGGGGGTGCGGCTCAGCTCCTCCCCCTCCGGGGTGAGGACAACAATGTCATAAACCTGTTCGTTATGATAATAGTCGCCCATATACTGTTCTTCGGTTCCGTAGACGTTCTCCGGGCCATCGAACCAGCCTGCGCCGTCCATCTCAAGCAGCATGAAGTTTCCGTCGGCATTGACAATCGGGGCGCCGAGGTTATGGTAGGCGTAGAAATCCTTGTAGTTTTCGGTGTTGGACTTCGGCTGGACCGGGACGTACTTTGAAAGAGGCTCGATCTTTCCGTCACCGGAGATGAAGTAAAGCATGCTGCCGTAGATGTTGAACTGGCCTTCGTATTCCTCGATCTCGCCCTCAGCGGGTTCACGACGGCCGAGCGTCACCTGACCGGTGGCGAGGAAGCCGTTATCCGTAAAGAGAAGCGGCTGGAACATCGGGGTGTCTTCATCCGTCGGGATGGTAACGAAGCTGCTCTTCCAGGCATACTCCGAAGCAGCAGCGGTGCCGTCGGACTGTACATTCTGTGTATTCTGTGTGCTCTGAGCACTCTGGGTCTCCTGAGCGGGAGCGGTCCCCTGGCCGTTGCTGCCGCAGGCTGCAAGGCCGAGCACCATGACCACGCACAGAGCCAGAGTGAGAACACGGATCATCAGCTTCTTCATTCTGATCTCCTTGCAATGATATTTTGGCTCATCGAGCGGGACATCGGGCAGGCTTTTCCCGCCTCTCCGGGTGGAAAACCGTCTTGAAATAATACCGCCTCTTTGAGCGGTCTCATTGTAGCATAAGCAGATGTTTTTGTGTCTGAAGATTTCTTAATGTTCCACCCAATCTTCCAGCTGAATTCCGGGAATACGGCTGAACTCCCCTGTATTATGCGTGACTACGATTAATTCATTGACGATTCCCTGTGCGGCAATCATCAGATCAAGAACCCCGATAGGAGTACCCGCTGCAGCCAGAATTCCACGAAGCTGCCCGAACAGAGTTGCATCCCTTGCCGTAAATGGCAGAACCGTATAATTCGCCAGAAAAGCATGCATGATTTGTCTTGTTCGATCTCCCCAATGACTCTTGGCAGCGCCATATTCCAACTCGCCAACGGTTATAGACGATACAACAATTTGCTCGGGAGGAATCGAAAGCAGATGCTGTGTTAAGTGCGGGTGCCTTCCATTCAGAGCATAAATACAGATATTTGTATCAAGAAGAAACATTACAGAGACTCCCGTTCTGTCAGCTCATCTAACAAAGGCTGGTTACGGTCAAAGATGAAATCATCATCTGCCTGCCCGATGCACTGCCGAAGCAAGGCCCAGGGGTCTTTGGTTGGAATGAGATAATAACAGCCTGCGCTTTCTCGTATAATGAATTCCTTTTCTGTAGTTTGAATTTCTTTCGGAATACGAATTGCTTGGCTGTTGCCACTTTGAAATACTTTAGCTGTGAGCATGAAAATCATCCTTCCTTTGTATATACAAGTAGTATATACAAAGGAAGGGAAGTTGTCAAGGCTGTTGAATGAAAGGAACACAGCGGTATGTATTATAGAAATGACGGATAGAATGAAATAATGGATCGTCTCGTATTATGTCTGAAGCTACAAGGTGATAAGAGAATCATATCCAAGTAGAATATTATTAAGCGGTCCAGAACATGAATTCTTCATCCGTTGCCAGCACAGTATGTGTACCACTTACGACATGCTCCGTACCTTGCGAATAGTTGATTCCGCTGGTGGCATAATCGTAACTGATGGGATGCCTGCGCTTTTCCGCTTCTGGATCTGGAAATGGAATAGCAGAGAGTAGAGATTTGGTATAGGGATGTATAGGGTTGCTGAAAATTTCGTCCTTAGTACCTGCTTCTACCATATAACCCAGATGCAACACGCCGATACGATCAGAAATATACTTGACCATGCTTAGGTCATGGGCGATGAATAAGTAGGCACATTGTGTTTCGTCCTGAATATCCTTCATAAGGTTAACCACCTGTGCCTGAATCGAAACGTCGAGTGCAGAAATGCATTCATCGGCAATGATTAGCTTTGGATTCATAATCAGAGCTCTTGCAATTCCAACACGCTGACGCTGTCCTCCAGAGAACTGGTGAGGATAACGCGCGGCATGCTCTGGAGAGAGCCCGACTTTCTGCAACAACTCTCCTACCAGTTCAGCGCGTTCCTGGCGGCTTGAGGTGCGGTGGTGGATATCCAGACCTTCGCCAATGATATCTTCAACTTTTTTTCTAGGATTTAGACTAGCCATTGGGTCCTGAAAGATCATCTGCATATCGGCGCGGAGCATCTCCCTGGTAGCACTGTCCAGTCTCCCACTAATGACTTTTCCCTGGAATCGGACGGTGCCAGAAGTCGGATTGTAAAGGCGAATAATGCTGCGACCGATCGTGGTTTTCCCGGATCCTGATTCGCCAACCAAACCATAAGTTTCTCCCGGATAAATCTCAAAAGAAACACCATTGACTGCCTTGACCGTATAGGAACGAGAGAGAGGGAAGTGCTGAGTCAAATGATCTACCTGTAAAAGTGCGTCACTCATGATTTTCTTTCACCTCTCTACTCGCACGATCCAAGCGGGCACGAAGCTCCGCAGGCATTTCAATTTTAGGAGCTTCCGGATGTAGCAGCCAGGTTGCGGCATAATGGGTATCTGTTATTTTGAACAGGGGAGGCATTTCTTTTTTGTCGATGGCAAGCGCAAAAGGATTTCGATCCGCAAAAGCATCACCTACAGGTTCATGCAGGAGGTTTGGAGGACTGCCAGGGATGGAGTAGAGACGATCATCATCAGTTTCCATGTCTGGCATTGCGGAAAGCAGACCCCAAGTATAGGGGTGACGAGGATCATAGAAAATCTCATTGACATTGCCGACTTCAACGATCTTCCCGGCATACATGACATTTACATAATCAGCGACTTTTGCAACTACGCCCAGATCGTGGGTAATGTATATGACAGAGAGTTTCATCTGATCCTGAATGGACTTGATGAGCTCAAGGATCTTGGCCTGAATCGTTACATCCAAAGCGGTTGTGGGCTCATCACAGATCAGAATATCCGGGGCGGCAGAAAGGGCAATTGCAATGACTACACGCTGACGCATACCGCCCGAGAGCTGGTGAGGATAGTTTTTAAATCGTTTCTCTGCATCTGTAATGCCAACCAGCTTTAAAAGTTCCATAGCCCGATCCTTTGCTTGCTCTCGGGTTACAGAACGGTGCATCAGGATTCCTTCCATTATCTGCTTGCCAATTGGCATAGTAGGATCAAGGCTAGTCATCGGATCCTGAAAGACCATGGCGATATGCTGACCGTTGATGGTCTGCCGCAGCTGCTTTTTTCCTATCTTCAACAGATCCACAGTCTGCTCCGAACCAGTTTCATCCTCGTAGGTATACAAGATTTTACCGCTGTTGACGGTAGCATTGCTGTCAAGCAAACCAACTACAGCTTTCATTGTGACAGATTTTCCAGAACCACTTTCCCCAACGATTGCGACCGTCTCGCCCTTTTGCAGATCAAGGTCGACACCACGGATAGCATGGATGATACCCGCGTTGGTGCGGAAGGAAATATCCAGATTTTGGACTTTTAGAATGGTTTTTGCACTCATACCGCATTACCTCACATGTCTTCCAGCTTGGGGGCAAGAGCCTCACGGAGTCCGTCACCGATAAAGTTAAAGCCGAGCATAAGAAGAGCCAAGACAATGATGGGCGGCAAAATCTGATAAGGGAGAACGGTGATGTTATTGAACCCTTCTTCAATTAATGTACCGATAGAGCACTGAGGAAGAACGATACCAACACCGACGAAACTCAAAAAGGCCTCTGTGAAGATGGCAGTAGGAATGCTGAACATCATCTGCGTGATGATAGGACCGATGGTGTTTGGCAGGATCTCCTTGAAGATGATATGGGCACTGCCGGCACCGAGTGTTCGACTGGCCAAAACATATTCCTGCTCTTTAATTTTAAGCATTTCGGCACGTGCGATCTTGCTCATGCCGATCCATTCCGTAAGGAGCAGTGCAACAATGACAAGTCCCATGCCTTTCGGCATGAATATCGCAAGAACGGAGACAATGACAAGCCGAGGGACACTGTTTGCAATTTCGACAAAGCGCTGCATGAGGTTATCTGTTATCCCGCCGAAATACCCTGATATCAGACCAAAGCTCATGCCAATCACAACATCTATAGCGATTGTAACGAATGCTACGAGAAGGGAAACGCGCGTTCCGTGCCAGGTACGGGTCCAAAGATCCCGACCGAGATCATCTGTACCGAAAATGAAAGTCTTATCTGCAAAAGCGTCATCATAAGGTTCTCCGGTAAAAAGCTGATGGAGCCAGGGCACACGCGGCGGAATGGCTTTAGCAACAACACGCCGATTTTGGTCATTGCGGAATTGGATAATGTCTCTGTAGCCGTAGGAATTCATCAGAGGGCCAATAATTGCAAGAACCAAGATAACCGCGATGATGATCAAACCGACAACAGCTCTCTTGTTTTTGAAAAAATGAATGAAGACACCCTTCCAATAACTCTGAGAGGCGAAGTTTGTATCTGTCTGGATATCACGATTGCCGATGAGCTCAAAATCACCGGGAAGGGGCGTATAGGAAGCGTTGCCCGAAACAACAGCTGCCGAAAGGGGATTCGCTGCCATAGTCACGCCTCCTTTCCTTTTGCCGCCACACGGATGCGCGGATCCAAAACACCGTAAAGCAGATCAACAATCAGCATGACTGTGATATACAGGGTTGAGTACAGAATACCCAAGGCAAGAACATAATTGTAGTCAATCCCTTCACCGGTGATAGCGTCGACCATTAGTTTCCCAATGCCGTTGATGCCATAGATCTTCTCAACGACGAGAGCGCCGGTCAAAAGATCGACTACCAGCGGCGCCAAAACTGTTACAATGGGGATTAGTGCATTACGCAGAACATGAGCACGCACCAGTTTTCCACCATACAGACCTTTTGACTCGGCCAAGCGCACATAATCACTGTCAAAAACTTCGACCATCTCATTGCGGGTAAAACGTGCAATGGTTGACATGGTAAATAAACTCAGTGACATGGCAGGCATCACGGAAGAGAACAGAAAGCGGGATTCATCAAAGAAATAAGGGAAGAAAGGAATCTTGAAGGAAAACGTGTACTGAAGAAAAATCATAAAAACGTAGGATGGAACGCAGACTCCTATAATCGAGAAAACAGTGCAGAAACCATCCAAAAACTTTCCACGATTCAGCGCGGCAGTAATACCGAGCAACAATCCGACCAGAGTGCCCAGCAGAATGCTGATGCCACCGATCCGAAATGAATTGGAGATGGCAGTAGACAACACGGTCTTGATTGGTACGCCATAATATAGAGAAGTCCCGTTCCCAAAATCTCCGTGCAGCAGCTTCGTAATATAGTTCCAGAACTGGACAAGAATCGGGTTGTCCAATCCGAGCTCGGCACGTTTGTTAGCAATTTGGATTTCATTCATGCGCTCTGAGGGAAAAGGGTTGCCGGGCATTATACGAACAAGCCAGAACAGCAGGAAAACGATAATCAGCAGCGTCAGTGCAGCCATGCCGACACGCTTCAAAACATACTTTAGCATAAGCTCATAGTCCTTTACGTTTAAGAAACAGAGCGGCCTTGTTCAGACCGCTCTGTTCACATGTGCGGAACAATTAATTATCCAATGGTCGCGGCTTTATAGACGCGGTTCAGTGCGACTGGGTGGAAATGGATCCCATCAACATCAGAGGAGATGAGATTGGCATTTGCCTTCGTATAAAGCGGTGCAATGACAGCTTCCTGCATGACTAAAGTCTCTGCCTTGAGCATGGCTTCCCAGCGAGCAGCGTAATCACTGATATATGCACCGGTGGTGCAGTCTTTAATCAGCTGGTCATACTCGGCGTTGCTCCAGAAACCATAGTTGTTGTCATTATCGGTGACCCACATGCCGAGATAAGTCATCGGGTCGGCATAGTCCGGACCCCAGCGGGTCAAAGCAATGTCATAGTTGTCATTCTGCATCTTATCGAGACGCTCCGCCTTTGTCATGGGCTGAAGGTTGATGGTGACACCATCAAGCTCGGCTTCGACGTCTTCCTTGATGGACTGAGCGACAAGAGCAACCTCGTTACCCTCGTTGCTGCCGTAGATCATGGTGAAGGTGAAGGTATCCTGACCAAGCTCTTCCTTAGCTGCCGTAAAGAACTCCTGCGCAGCCTCGGGATTATAGTCACAGACATCCAGGAACATATCCTGGTCAGCGGAGAAATCTTCGCCGGTCTCATTGTTTGCAGCAAACTGAGGGGGGACGGCAGTAAAGGTAGCCAAAGAACCATCCATGACATAATTGTCAACGAGATTATAGCGATCAATGACGTTCGTGATGGCGAGGCGGAGATTCTGATTGGCAAGCATGCCACCCTGTGCATTATTCTCGGTCTGGCTGAAAGTGAGGTACCAAAGGTAACCGGCACCGGTAACCTGCAGGTTTTCGGCAATCTTGGCATCTTTCTGAGCTGCGGCAACCTGATTTCCGGAGATGGTCACAACATTCAGCTCTCCCTTGTTAAAAGCATCGAGGGCTTCACCAGAGTTCTGGATGACCTGATACTTGATGCCGGCGAGCTTTACATTATCCGCATCCCAGTAGGTTTCGTTCTTTTTGAGAGTAAGGCTTGCTGTGCCAGGAGTGTAGCTTTCCAGAACGAAAGCTCCGTTGGAAAGGAAAGTCTCAGGGCTGGTACCATAGGTGCCGGCTTCCAGACTGTTGTAGAACTCTTCATTGATGGGGTAGAAGATGGGGAAATACATAAGGCTCGGGAAGAAGGAGACAGGTACTTCCAGGGTGACTTCAAAGGTTTTGTCATCGAGGGCCTTCACACCAAGTGTATCAGGATCTGCACCTTCATAGAGCACGGCATCTGCATTTTTGATGCAGCCGACTGTGCTGTCAAACATGTAGGCATACTCTTCGCACTCTGCGGCGATGCGCTTCCATGCAAACTCAAAGTCATGGGCAGTAACATCGACGCCATTAGCCCACTTGGCATCACGGAGATGGAAGGTGTACACGGTGCCATCTTCAGACAGATCATAGCTCTCCGCAAGAGCTGGAATTGCAGCACCGTCTTCATCCATTTGCATCAGACCATCGATGCAGTCGGCGATGACTTCGAAGGACTCGCCGTCAGTGGCGAGGTTTGTGTCTAGCGACATAACATTCGTGCTGAGCATAACGCCCAGGTAAGCATCACTGTCGGCAAATGCGAAAGTTGCAGCACAAGTTGCGAGTATCGCGATGACCAGCAGCATAGACAGGTATTTTTTCACGGAGTTACTTCCTTTCTAAAATGATCTGCATGTCGATATACGACATACTTTAGTGAATTATAGAAGTGAAGAAGGAAAAAGTAAAGGGATAATTTATATTTTCATGTAATTTGCATGACTTGAGGGAGACAAAAAAGAACATTTCAGGATGATTTTACCATTCGGCAAGATAGTAACGGAGTAGAGAACAGAGACTCTGGAGATATGACTTATGAAGATTTCTTAAAGTTCACAGAATACATGGAAAAATAAAAATGACTTGTGATATACTGTATGCATGAGAATTATCCCTCTGGAGGAGACCGATGAGCGAAGAGACAAGAATTCTGATCGTGGATGATGATCCCGATATTCGTAATATTCTGAACCTGCTGCTGAGAAGAGAATACGATACGGCGGAAGCGGCCAACGGGCGGGACGCCGTGGCCTATATGCAGAGCCACCGGGAGACGGACCTGATCATCCTGGACGTCATGATGCCCGGCATGGACGGCATTGAAACCTGTGAAAAGATCCGGGAGTTTTCCAACGCCCCCGTTCTTTTCCTGACCGCCAAGAGCGCGGAGCGGGACCGCCTGGCCGCTTATCAGAGCGGCGGAGATGACTTCCTTTCCAAGCCCTTCTCCCAGCCGGAGCTTCTGGCCAAGGTGAAGTCGCTCCTGCGCCGTTACCAGCAGTACCGCGGCAAGCCGGCCTCGTCGATCTGGACCTGCGGGAACCTGGAGGTGGATCTGGGCACCCGGATGGTGCGAAATGCCGGGGAGACCGTCCCGCTGACAGATACGGAATATTCCATTCTTGAGTGCCTGGTGAAGAACCGGGGCCGGACCGTCACGACCCAGGAGCTCTATGAGAGCGTGTGGAACGAGAAGTTTTTGCCCGGCTCGGGCAACACGATTATGGTGCATGTGCTGAATCTGCGCCGCAAGATCGAGGAGGTCCCCTCGTCGCCCAAGATCATTCGGACGGTCTGGGGCAGGGGATATCAGGTTGACTGAACAGAGACTTCCGATGCTGCACTCGCTGAGCACCAAGCTGCTGCTGGCGGCGCTGCTCAGCGTGCTTTGTGCGGTGGGTGCCTATCTGGCCGTGTTCGGCATCGGTACGCTCTTTGTCAACCGCTATTACATGAACCCGGACGCCGCGGCAGCGCGCAAAGCGGAGATCTATACGGAGTTTAACCGTTATGTGCAGCAGGGCGGCTATTCAAGCGGAGACACGGAGGCGCTGCAGCGTTTCCTTTCGGAGCACGACTACATCTCGGTTTCCGTCTATTCGGCCGAGATGCTGGAACTTCCCGGTGAACTGACCGCCGGCGGGCGCGCCGTGACGCTGCAGAGCTATGAGGCGCCCCGGCGAAGCGGGATCAGCGGGCGCCTCTACCCGATGCGGTTTTCGGACGGAATCAGCTACATTTCCATCACCGACAACTCCCGCCAGCGGGAGGACACCCTCAACCGGATCATGGGGCTTATTGTGGCGATCCTGGTGCTGGTGAGCGTGCTTTTCTGGTACACCAACCGGCTGACCTGGCGGATTATCCGCCTGTCCCAGGAGGCGGCAACGGTCGGCTCGGGTGATCTGGACGGGCCCATCACCGTGGACGGCGTGGATGAGGTCGCGGCACTGGCCTCGGACATCGATGGCATGCGCGACGCCATTATCGAGCGCATGGGAAACGAGAAGCGCGCCTGGGAGGCCAACAGCGAGCTGATCACCGCCATGAGCCACGACATCCGGACCCCGATGACTTCGCTGATCGGCTATCTCGGCCTGCTGAACAACACCGAGTCGCTCACCGAGGAGGAGCGCAGACGCTATCTCGAGGCGGCTTACGGAAAGTCCCTGGCGCTGAAGGAGCTGACGGACGAGCTGTTCAAGTACTTTCTGGTGTTCGGCCGCAGCGAGCTGGAGCTGCAGAAAGAGGACTATGACATCCACATGCTGCTGATGCAGCTTCTGGGCGAGGCGGAATTTGACCTGCGGGACTCCGGCTTCAACGTCCAGAGCATTGACCGCCTGGAGGACGGATGGCTCCTGAACACCGACGCCGGCATGCTCAAGCGCGTGATCGACAACCTGATCTCAAACATCAAGAAATACGCGGACCTGGCGCGGCCGGTGGTCTTCCTGACGGAGATCAAGGACGGACAGGTCTCGGTGACCATCTCCAACGGCCTCTCCAACCGTGGCAGCGGAACCGAGAGCACCAAGATCGGCCTGCGGACCTGCGAGAAGATCCTGGATGCCCTGGGCGGAAGCTTCGGCACCGCGCGGGATGAAAAGCACTTTGCGGCGGAATTCATGCTGCCGATGAAATAGGCGGCAGTTCGAAAAATACCGGTGCGATCCCCCAAAAAGACCATACGGAAATGCAAAACCCCTCTGTCCCGCAGAACATGCTGCCGGAGACGGAGGGGTTTTTGTTGATGGGGAACGGAAGCGGAAAAGCGAATGGGAGAGCCCGGTGCCAAAGCCGAAGCTTCCGCCCAAGGCGAAGGCAGGGCTCAGTTACCAGCCGAAGACCCAGAGATGCGTCACGCCGAAAGCCTCACGGATGAAGTAGTTCAGCATGACCATCTTGTAGCCCCAGGGGGCGGCCACACCGGCGGCTTCCACGCCCTGCAGGCGCGCCATGGACTTGGCCCGGAAGAGATGATAGGCGCTGGAGACCACGGCCACGTTGCCGTTCGGGTCGTCGCCTCGATCCCGGATGATCTCAAACGAGTAGCGCAGGTTCTCTTCGGTGGAGGTTGCCTTCGGCTCCATGAGGACGCGCTCCTCCGGCAGCCCGTGCTGCACGAGCCAGTCATGCATGGCCTTGGCCTCCGGGATGTCCTCGCCTTTGCCCATGCCGCCGGAGACGATGGCGACGGAGTCTGGATACCGGTTCAGGTAGTCCAAGGCTCCTTCGAGACGCCGTACCAGCGTGAGAGAGGGACGTTCGCCGTAGACGGCGGCACCGAGCACAATGAGATACGGCCGCTCCGGCTCCGGATCGGTGCGGGCATTTTTCACGATCGGGACCTCGACAATGCAGAAATAGATGATGCCGAGGCAGGTCAGGCCGAGCACGATCCGCCAGAGAAACAGGGGAAGAAACCGCTGGGCGAGGATCAGCGCGATCAGGAAGAAGCAGAGATAGCCCCAGTAGACGTAGCCGCGCAGGGTGAAGCGGAAGAAGTATCCCAGGGCTGCCAGCACTACACAGACGATGACCCGGATCGGGTCTTTTTTCTTTTGTCCCGTTCTTTGTTCAGGTTTCATCGCTCAGAGCCTCCCAACGTTCGTACTGTTCCATAAGCGCGGTGTTCAGCACTTCTTTCTGCTCCTCCAGCTCCATGAGCTTCTGGTAGTCCGTGGCATAGAGGGCGCATTCTTCCTCCAGTGCGGCCAGCTGCCCTTCGAGACGGGCGATCTCCTTCTCCGCACGCTGCATCTGGCGGGCCTGGTTCCCGCCCTTTGGCCGGCCTTCCGGTTTTCGGGCCGCCTCCGGCGTGCCCTCGGCGGAGGACTTTTTCCCGCCGCTTTTTTCCGCGGCTTTCTTCTCGGCTGAGGCCACAACCGCCTGATGCTCCTTCCAGGCGACGTAGGCGGCGTATCCGCCGCGGTAATCGGTGAGCACGCCGTTTTCAAAGGCCCAGATGCGGGTGGCAAACTTCTCGATAAAATAGCGGTCGTGGGAGACAAAGAGCAGGGTCTCGTTATAATCGGAGAGGGCGTCTTCCATCCACTCACGGCTGATGATATCGAGGTGGTTGGTGGGTTCGTCGAGAATCAGAAGATTGATGTCGCTGCCCATGAGCATGCAGAGTTTCAGACGGCTGCGTTCGCCGCCGGAGAGGGTAGAGACGGGCTTGAATACGTCCTCACCGCGGAAACCGAAGGCGGCCAGCCGGTCACGCGCTTCCTGCGGCGTACAGCGGCATTCCCAGAGCATGGTGTCATAGGCGGTGCGGCTGTCGTCCTGAAAACGCACGATCTGCGGCAGGCAGGCACTGCGCACCGAGGGACCGAGGGAGATCCAGCCCGCGTCCGGGCTCTCCTCGCCGGTGATAAGCTTTACAAGGGTGGACTTGCCGCTGCCGTTGTCGCCGATGACGGCAATGCGCTCCTGGCCTTCGACAATGAAGGAGAGATCAGAAAAGAGTACCCGGTCGCCGAAGCCCTTCTTCAGGCTGTCGGCCACGAGAACCTCGTCCCCGGCAAAGGCCCGCTCTTTGAACTTGACGGAGAGCTTTTTCTGCTCCTTGGGCTTCTCGCTGCGCGAGAGCTTTTCGATGCGCTTTTCCATGGAGATGGCGCGCTTGTGAAGCTTGTCGTTGCCCATGAAGGCCCAGAGATGCATCTGCTCTGCCGCACGGGTGAGCTGTTCGATCTTGGCCTGGTCCTTTTCATACTGTTTCCGCTTCTCTTCAAAGCGGCGCTGCCGCTCTTCGAGGAAGAAGCTGTAGTTGCCGCTGTAGAACTCCGCCTTGCCGTCCACCAGTTCGATGCAGCGCTGTGCCACCACGTCGAGAAAGTAGCGGTCGTGGCTGATGGCGAGAACGGTTCCCTTGAAGTGGAGGAGATAGTTTTCCAGCCACTCGACGGCGTGAAGGTCCAGATGGTTTGTTGGCTCGTCCAGCAGAAGGATCTCCGTGTCCTCAAGAATCAGGCGGGCGAGGTTCAGGCGGGTCTTCTCCCCGCCGGAGAGACTCTCATAGCTCTGGGAGCGCATCTCGGGACCGATCTGAAGACCGTTGGCCACACGGTTCACGGCCACATCCGTTTCATAGCCGCCGAGGCGCTCAAAATCCGCGGCGAGGCGGTCGTATTCCGCAAGAAGGGCGGGAGAGCTGTCATGCTCCATCTGTTCGGTCAGCTTTTCCAGGCGGACCCGGATGGCATCGACATGACGGAAGGCGTTCTGAAGCACGTCCTCGGCAGTCCAGCCCTCCGGATAGACCGGCAGCTGGGAGATGAGACCGAGACGCTTGGAAGGAGCGATGCTGACCTGGCCCTCGTCATAATCGAGCGCACCGGTCAGAATGCGGAAAAGCGTCGTCTTGCCGCAGCCGTTGGGACCGAGAATCCCGACGCGCTCGCCCGCTTCCACCTGGAAGCTGAGCCCGTCGAGGATGTTGTTTCCGATTTCAAAGGATTTGACCAGAGAGCTTACGGTGATGTCGATCATAGATCAGTACTCCATATCCGTTCCGCGCCGCATGGCGGCCTGCAGAACGGTATTTGCGATCGGGGTGGCCACGGAAAGACCGCCGCCGCCCTGCTCGACGAAGACGATGAAGGCATAGGGATGATCCTCATCCTTCAGGAAACCCGTGAACCAGGCGTGGTCGGTTCCGTCTCCGACTTCGGCCGTGCCGGTCTTGCCGCAGACCTCCAGGCCGGGGAAGCGGTTGTCGCCGTAGGTCTGGATGACGTTGTTGCGCATGAGATCCTGCATGGTTCTGGCGGTATCCGGATTGACCAGGAGGGACTGTTCGGCCGGTTTGCCGTCGTCGATGAGCTTGGGCTCCACCAGAACGCCGTCGTTGGCAATGGCGGAAACAAAACGCAGCATGGAGTACGGGCAGATCAGATCCGTGGACTGACCGATGCCGGACCAGCCGGTTTCCGGATCACCGACAAATTCCAGAGGATAAGACCCGGCCGCGGTGGGGATGCCGTCGAGACTGTGGGAATCCAGAAAGCCGTAAGCCCGGACATGGTTGACCATTTCCTGCTGGCCGACCGAAATGGCGATCTGGGCAAAGGCGATGTTGCAGGAGTTTGCCAGCGCCCCGCGAAAGTCGTTGGTATAGTGCTCAAAGGGACAATGGAAGAGAACACCGGAGATCTCCTCCTCGCCCAGACAGAAGAAGCTGCGCTGCCAGATGGAGGGGACACACTCGATGGCCGCGGCGGCCGTCACCAGCTTGAAGATGGAGCCGGGGGTAAAGGTCGCCGAGAGCAGGCGGTTGATGTACACGCCCTCCGGCGCCACGGGATCGCTCTCGATGGGGTCGACGGCGGGGGAGGAGACCATGCAGATCAGTTCGCCGGTGCGGTAATTGACGACCCCGACGGCGCCTTTGCGCCCGGCGAGGGCGGCATAGGCCTTGTTGTCGAGGACCGAGTCCACGTTCAGCTTCAGAGAGATGCGCTTGGTCTGGGTCATGCCGGTGACCGGGCTGTAGCCGTGCAGCTGGCGGGCAAAGTTCGTGAGGATGCCGGTGCCGGTGCGGTTCCAGAAGTCGCCGGTGACATGGTAGTTTGCGATGCGGGTGTTGCGGTCCTCGTTATAGCTGTTGTCGTTGGCGGTGAAGGCAGCCAGGAGGACGCCGTTGCGGTCGGTGACATATCCTTCCGAGAGGGAATTGAGCCGGGAAAAGTAGCTTGCCCAGCTTTCCCCGTCCCGGAGAAAGCGCTCAATATAGGTGAAGAGCCCCAGAATGATAAACAGCGCGATCATCATCACGGAGAGGGCGCGGCGATTGAGTTTTTTCATGAGGCATCTCCCCTCCGGTTCTGTTTCTTCACGGCGCGGCTGTCCCGGGCCGCCTGCTTTCTGGCGGCACGGCTGTCTTTGGCGGCCTGTTTTTTCGCGGCGCGCCGTTCCAGCCTGGCTTCGCGGACCGCTTCCCGGTCACCCGCCGAACGGATGGTCTCACCGGGTCGGACGGCAAAGCTGGCCTCGCGCCGGTTGTCCGCGCTCTTGAGGTAGGCCATCATCATCCAGCAGGAGAGCATGGAGGAGCCGCCTCGGGAGACAAAGGGAAAAGTAACACCCGTGAAGGGAAGAATGTCCATGGAGCCGAAGACATTCAGCGCCAGCTGGGTCAGCAGAATGGTCATGGCCGCGCAGGCGGCAATGCTGTAATAGGCGCTGCGCCCGGTGCGGGCGCTGCGGATGGCAAAACAGGCCAGAAGAATCACGGCCAGCACCATCATGCAGGCGATCAGCAGCCCCAGCTCTTCACAGACCATGCCGAAGACCAGGTCCGTGTTGGCGGCAAAGATCCGGTGGAGCCAGCCGTTTCCGGCCCCCTTGCCGAAGAGTCCGCCGGCTGCGGCGGCGCTCATGGCGCGGGTCTGCTGGAAGCCCTTGTCATAGATGTCCTCCCAGACGTGCCCCCAGGAGGCAAAACGCTGGGCGATATAAGGGCGGGCACTCACGGCCAGAAAGCCCGCGAGGCCGGCGCCGGTCACCGCCAGCATGACCGTGGCGATGGAGCCGGAACGCATAAAAGAGATTACCAGGAAGCAGACGAAGAACACCAGGGCGGTACCGAAGTCGCCGATCAGCGCCAGCGCCATGACACAGATGGCGGAGAAGCCGATGAAGACGTACAGGTTGTTCCGGCGGAACAGGCGGTCCAGCGTGGCCGCGCCGACGTATACATAGGCGACCTTGACGATCTCGGAAGGCTGGAAGGAGAACCCCCAGAATTCCAGCCAGTTCCTCGCACCGAGGACGACATCGCTGGCCACGACGTTGATGCCGAGCAGCAGAAGGGCCCCCAGAGCGACCAGAACACGGGTGGAAGCGGTGCGCTGCAGAGAGCGCTGCCACCAGCCGCAGAGCAGAAAGAGCACGACGCCGGCCAGCGTCAGGAGAATCTGCTTGTACATGTCCTCCGGGGTGGAGGAGGCCGCAACGGACATGCCCAGCGACGAGAGATAAAAGGCCAGGGTCTCAATCTCAAAGCCGGCGCGGTTGATGATGCGCATGGCATTGAAGCAGCTCCACTCCATGACGATGAGGCTGCCGAAACCGAGGGCAATATCCGAGATGACCTCGGGCTTTGCGTAAAAAGAATGCTGAAGCAGGAGAAAAAGCTGAAACGCCGTCAGCATCAGCAGGGTCAGACTCGGGGAATACCGCCGGCCGACACCGCTGCGCTTCGACTCCAGACGCTCCCGCTTTTCCATGCTGAGGTCTTCAAAACGGACACAGATGCCGTTGAGGTTGAGCACATCGCCGTGATGAACCTCCGCGCCGCCGTCGTCGACAAAGATGTTGTTGACCCAGACGCCGCCGCGGGAGAACACGTCGTAAACACGCCACTCGCCCAGGTCGTTGCGCCGGAGAATGGCGTGGGTACGGGCGATCTCACGCTCCGGAATGTAGACGTCGGCATCCGGGGAGCGGCCGATGATCACCTCCCAGTGCTGAACGGGAAGACGGTCGCGTCCATAGCGGAGGTAGGCCCAGGTTTCCGGGTCGTATTCTTCGCGCAGCATGGAGCGCAGGCAGCGCAGCAGAATGGCAAAGGAAAGCAGAATCAGGATTGCCTTGCTGGCCGCCAGTGTATAGGCATAAAAATCTCCCTGCACGCGAACACCTCCTTCGCCGGAGAGTTATGAAAGAATGTCGGGATCGGCGCGCTTATCCGCCGATCAGAAAGATACTGCCGCTGACCGCGGTGACGGTGAAGCTCTGGATGGTGGTGATGTAGCTGCTGCTGAGGAAACCGTACTGCCAGGTCATGGTCCGGTTCCCCTGGGGCCAGAAGGGAAGGGTTTCGGAGATGGTTCCGGTTTGCGTCCCCTCGGGGTCGATCCAGAGCGCCTCGTAGCGGGGGACATTGCCGGAGGCGGTGTCCTGAAAGTCGATGCTGAATTCACCGTGCTGGGACAGAACGTCGGCGCTGAAGCTTACCTTCAGGCTGTCCTTGTATTCGGGGTCATTGGCCGCGACGAGGCCCTCCTTCAACGAGAAGCCGCAGCTGAGATTGCAGGCGGTGATGTTCCCGTCCTCGTCGGTGGCAAAGCTCGGATAATCCTTATAGTCGAAATAGTCGTAGAAATTGGCGCCGGTGATCTTCACTTCCACGATCTTCGGCCCTGTGGGAGCTGCCTCCTCGGGCTCGTCCTTCTCCTTCTGCTTTCCGCAGGCGGTGAGAAGGCAGAGGATCAGAATGATAACTGCCAGCAAAGATGTTTTTTTCATTTGAATCGGTCTCATCGGGTTTCCTCCCTGTCAGGATTGGGGATCGGTCGGCTTTTTCGCGGTATCGAGAATATGGCCGGTCTGCGCGTCGATTACATAGCGGTATTCCGCCGTGTGGTCGGTAAAAAGAATCTCGTATACCGGCAGCTCGGCGTCGGTGGTGCCGTAGACGGTGCTGACATCGTAGACACGGCCTTCGTCGGTGCCGGCGTCGTGGACGGCAATGCGCAGGGCCTGGGAGGAAGAGAGCCAGTCATCCTCATGCTGGTATAGATAGAGCGCGACAAGAGAGCCGGCGATCAGAAAGACCAGAACGGCGAGAACGGTCAGAAACCGTTTCCCGCGGCGTTTTTTCTTCATCGGTGCCCCTCCTCTCCCGTCTTCGAACATGCCCGTTCCGCCTGTAAACGCAAAAACAGAACCGGCATCTGATCGGTAAACATAATTACACAAATACCTATACTATCACAAATAAGAAAAATAATCATGAAGACGAGGTGAACGATGAGAACCGGTCGGCGGACGGAAAAACATTGTACTCGATGAAGAAGCATGTTATAATTCCTGCCAGCAGATCATTCACAAAAAACGGTTTTTAGCGGGATTATCGGATATCATGGAGATCGTATGATGTCATTCACTTCACCGGAATTCTGGATCTTTCTGCCGATTGTATTCGGCCTTTATTATGTTTGCCCGAAAAGCAGCAGATGGCTTGTCCTCCTGGCAGCGAGCTATGTCTTTTACGGCTTCGCCGGGATCCAGTACATTCTCCTGCTTGCCTATGTTACGGCGGCGGCGTTCCTGGCGGCAAGATACCTCGAAAAAGCACAGCGTATCGGCAAATGGTGTATGGCTATCGCGGTCTGTGCGGTGATTCTGCCGCTGCTTGTGTTTAAATACACCGGGTTTCTGACGGAAAACCTGAATATCCTCCTCCGGGCGATGAAATCGGCCAGGAGCCTGACCACGATGCAGATTATTCAGCCGCTGGGGATTTCGTTCTATTCCTTTTCCGCGCTGGGTTATGTAATTGATGTGGCGAAAAAGAAATACCCCGCCATACAGAACCCCCTGCATCTGGCGGCCGGAATCGCGTTCTTTCCCTGTCTGGTGTCCGGCCCGATCGAGAGGCAGAATAAGCTTGTTCCTCAGCTTGTCGAGGGAAATGCGTTTGACTATACAGAAGCGACTTATGGCCTGAAGCAGATCGCCTGGGGTCTGTTTGAAAAGAAGGTGCTTGCAGATAACCTGGCGGTGTATGTGGACACCGTTTTCGCTGATGTCCATGCATACTTCGGCGCCCCGCTTCTGGTGGCATCCCTGTTTTATACCCTGATGATCTACTGCGATTTCGCGGGCTATTCCGATATGGCAATCGGGATTGCAAAATTATTCGGCATCAGGCTGACAAAGAATTTTGACAGTCCTTATTTTTCGGAGTCCTTTTCGGAATTCTGGAGAAGATGGCATATTTCGCTCTCAAGCTGGCTCCGGGACTATGTATATATCCCCCTCGGCGGAAGCCGAAGAGGAAAGGCCAGAAAAGCCGTCAATATCCTGATCACCATGCTGGTGAGTGGGATCTGGCACGGAGCTTCCTGGACCTTTGTCGCATGGGGAGGACTCCACGGCCTGGCCCAGGCGGCAGAATCCATGTCCGGGCTGAACGGCAGAACGTCGAAAAACCGCGTGATCAAGCTCATCCGGACAGCGGCTGTTTTTTCAATATGCAGCATTCTGTGGGTGTTTTTCCGGGCGCCAAGTTTCGAGAACGCTTCCTATCTGCTGCGGCACATGTTTGACGGAATCCGGGATCTCCATGTCTACCTGTACAGTCTCGTGGCACTGGGCCTGACGAAACCGAAACTCGCCGTAATTGCGTTGGAACTGATCCTTCTGACCTTGTACGACTACTGCTCGCTGAAGACGAATGTGATCAACAGAATATCCGCGCTTCCGCCGGTCATCCGCTGGGGGATCTACGTATGCTTCCTGTTCCTGATCGCACAGTGCTCCATGAAAGGGACATCGGTCCAGTTCATCTATGCAGGGTTTTAGGGAGGAATCTGTGATGAAACGGTTTCTGATAAAGCTGACAGCCCTCATGCTGATCATGGTGATGATCTTTGCCGGGTATGATGCGGCCTACCGGCGGATCTGCAAGATTGATCCCTCCAAAAACGATGAGTACAAGTTTCAGAATGTCCCGGACGGGATTCAGATCTGCAACTTCGGAAGCAGCCACGGCAAAGACGATTTTAATTACACCCAGTGGCAGGATGAGTATACGACCTTTAATTTCGCACTTGTGATGCAGACCGCTTCCTATGACTACCGGATCCTTCAGCAGTATATCGGGAAGCTTGCGGAGGGGGGAGTCGCGTTTATCCCGATCAGCTACTTCACCTTCGGCTGGGATGAGGAGTCAAAGGAGGATTTCAGGTCCAAGAATGAACGCTACTATTCGTTCCTCGAACCGCAGTATATCAAAGACTATGATGTGGTAACGGATATCGGAATCAAACACTTTTTGCCCCTGTTATCCGATCCGACAACGGTCATTCGGGAGATTCGGAATTCCCTGAACAAGGCAAGGACGGCAGAACGGACTGACGGCGCGGAGGCTGAAGTCCAAGAAGCAGAGCAGGCTGCCGCGGGAGGAATGACGGAAGAAGGGGAAACGCTTCCGGAGGAAACGGAAGAGACGGAGTTTGACTTTCAAAGCCATGCGGAGGAGAAAAGAATACTCTACCGCATTGTTGATCAGAACGGAGATCTTCTCATCAGAGAAGAAGAACTCAACGCGGTATACGGGATGGTGCGCTTGTGCAAGGCGAACGGAATTCGGCCGATCCTGATTACCGTGCCTTTCCGCTGGGAATACAACGATCAGTTTGAAGAAGCGTACTGCCGCCGGTTTTACGAGGTGATAGACAAAATCTGCCAGGACGAAGCGGTCGAATACTATGACTACAGCCATGATGAACGCTTTACCAACGCGGCGGAATACTTCAGAAACTCAGACCATCTGTCACCCAGGGGCGCGGCGGTGTTTACGGATCTCGTCATCAGCGAGCATGTAAAAAACAAGATGCCGGAGACCCGATAAAAGTTTTACATCAACCGAAATGAGAAAGCCACGCGGCACCGGAAGGCGCTGCGTGGCTTTGAACTTGTATGACCGCGAGGACGGAACCCCGGGGAGCCTGAAAATCAGGCGGAGGCGGGAAGGGAAGAACCCTTACCGCTCTTCGCGGAAGTAGGGCAGACCCAGAGAAGCGGGGGGCTGGTTCTCGCGCTTGTTTCGCAGACTCGAGATCACCAGAACAATGATGGTGACCACATAGGGAAGCATTTTATACAGCTCCTTGACGGCCAGGTTCATGCCGGAGGGAATGTACATGTGCAGGATATAGAGTCCGCCGAACAGGAAGGAGGCCAGCACGCCCACGTTGGGACGCCAGACCGTGAAGATTACCAGCGCGATGGCGAGCCAGCCGCGGTCGCCGAAGGCGTCGCTGGACCAGATGCCGGAGGTATAGTCCATGATGTAATACAGTCCGCCGAGTCCGGCGACCATGGAACCGACGCAGGTGGCGATGTATTTATAACGGCTGACGTTGATGCCGGCGGCATCGGCGGTGTTCGGGCTTTCGCCGACGGCGCGCAGGTGCAGGCCGACGCGGGTGCGCTTGAGAACGAAAGCGGCGACCAGGGCGATCAGGACCGCGAGATACGCAAGGAAGCCATAGCTCAGGAAGATCTTTCCGAACCAGCCCGTAGTGCCGGCGGCGGAAAGGGTCTTGCGGAAGTAGGAACTGGTGCCGGAGAGCACGATGGCGGGCACGTCGCTTCCGGAGAGCTTGATGAGGGAACCGCCGAAGAAGTTGCCGAAGCCGACGCCGAAGGTGGTCAGCGCAAGACCGGTGACGTTCTGGTTGGCCCGGAGAGACACGGTCAGGAAGCAGTAGAGCAGGCCCATCAGGAACGAGCCCAGCAGACAGTAGCAGAGCGGAATCGCCACCGCGAGAAAGCCGTTCATGTTGGCCGCGCCGACCTTCGTCTCATAGAAGAAGGCGCCCATAACGCCGCTGATGGCGCCGACATACATGATGCCCGGGATTCCGAGGTTCAGGTTGCCGGACTTCTCGGTGAGGGTTTCGCCCGTGCTGCCGTAGAGCAGAGGGATGCCCTGCATGATGGCGCGGGGAATAAAGGAAACAAAATCAAACATGACTCAGGCCTCCTTTCCCGCGGCACGGCGGAACTTGATCTGATAGTTGATGAAAAACTCACTGCCGATGATGAAGAACAGAATGAGACCGGTGAGAATATCGGCATAGGATGCGCTCAGGCCGAAGCTTGTGGCAATCTGTCCGGCGCCGCGCTCAAGAAAGACCAGAAGGAAACTGGTGAGAATCATCCAGATGGGATTGAACTTGGCCAGCCATGAGACCATGACGGCGGTGAAGCCGCGGCCGGAGGTGATGGTGGTGGTGAGGGTATGCTCGGTCCCGCCGACGAGCAGCATTCCGGCCAGGCCGCAGACGGCGCCGGACAGGAACATGGTCCGGATGATGACCCGGTCCACCTTGATGCCGACATAACGGGCGGTGCGCTCGCTCTCGCCCACAACGGCGATCTCATAGCCGTGCTTGGAGTAGTTGAGGTAGACGTACATGAAGACGCAGACCAGCGCGACGATGAGGATATTCAGGAGATATTTGTAGCTCCCGATCTGGGGCAGCCAGCCGACCTGGGTGCTCTGGTTGATGATGCCGATCTTGCCGGCGCCTTTCGGCACCTCCCAGATGATGATGTAATAGGCGACAAGCTGGGTCGCGATGTAGTTCATCATGAGGGTGAAGAGCGTCTCGTTGGTGTTCCATTTGGCCTTGAAAAAGGCGGGAATGGCGGCCCAGATTGCTCCGGCCAGAACACTTGAGACAATCATGCAGAGAATCACGACTCCGTTCGGCAGCTTGCCGCCGAGGAGAATCATGCAGGCGGTGGTGGCGAGACAGCCGATCAGCATCTGGCCGTCGCCGCCCAGGTTCCAGCAGCGCATCCGAAAGGCCGGGGTAATGGCGAGGGAGACGCAAAGGAGCATCGCAATGTTCTGGAACAGGACCCAGGTGCGGCGGGCACTGCCGAAGGAGCCCTGCCAGATGGTGCCGTAGACCTCCAGGGGGTTCAGGCCTGTAATGAGGTTCGTGATCAGCGCGCAGGCGAGCAGCGCAATCACCAGCGCCGCGGCACGGATCCCCCAGGCGGCGTACCAGGGCAGCGCCGAACGTCTGGAGACGTGAAAGAGCGGGGTATGGGCTTTGTTATTCATCCAGTTTCCCTCCCAGCTTTGTCATCATCAGGCCGACGTTGCGCTTGCTGGCGCCGCGGCCGGGAACGATCCCGCTGACTTTGCCGCCGCAGAGGACCAGAATCCGGTCGGCCAGCTCCAGCAGAACGTCCAGGTCCTCGCCGACATAGATGACGGCGACGCCCTCGGCCTTCTGTTTGTTGATCAGGTCGTAGATCGTATAGGACGAGTTGATATCAAGGCCGCGCACCGCGTAGGCGGTGAGTAGCACGGTGGGGGCGGAGGAGATTTCACGGCCGACCAGCACCTTCTGGACGTTGCCGCCGGACAGGCGGCGGACCGGGGTGGAGATGCCGGGCGTGCTGACCTCAAGGTTCTGCACAACGGCCTGGGCCAGCTCCTTCGGCGTGCGGCGGTCTGTGAAAAGAGAGTGGCCCTTGCGGAAAGAGCGGAGCATCATATTGTCGGCCAGGTCCATGTTGGCGACCAGGCCCATGCCGAGACGGTCTTCCGGGACGAAGGAGAGGCTGACCCCCATTTCGGCGATGCTGAGCGGATCTTTACCAATGAGTTCTTCGCGCGTCCCGTCGTCTTCCACGTAGGAGATGCTGCCGGATTCCACGGGCTGCAGCCCGGCGATGGCTTCGAGCAGTTCCTTCTGGCCGCAGCCGGAGATGCCCGCAATGCCGAGAATCTCACCGGAATAGGCATTGAAGCTGACATCATCCAGCTTGAGAATGCCGTCGATGCTGCGGACCGTGAGGTCCTTGACCTCAATGCGCAGCTTCGGGTTGACGGGCTCCGGGCGGTCGATGTTCAGCGTGACGGCGTGCCCGACCATCATGTTGGTCATCTCCTGGGCATTGGTCTTTTTGGTCGGCATGTCGCCGATAAACTGGCCGTGCCGGAGAATCGCCACGCGGTCGGAGAGCGACTCCACCTCGTGCATTTTGTGGGTGATGATGACGATGGCCTTGCCGTCGTCGCGCATGTTGCGCAGAACCGCAAAGAGCTTGTCCGTCTCCTGCGGCGTGAGCACGGCGGTGGGCTCATCGAGAATCAGAATATCCGCACCGCGGTAGAGAACCTTTACGATTTCAACGGTCTGCTTCTGGGAAACGGACATGTCGTAGATCTTCTGGTCCGGGTCGACCTCAAAGCCGTAGGCGTCGCAGATCTCACGGATCTTCCGGGAAGCGGTCTTCAGATCCAGCTTCCCGCCCAGACCGAGGACAATGTTCTCCGCCGCCGTCAGCACGTCGACCAGCTTGAAATGCTGGTGGATCATGCCGATGCCGAGATCGAAGGCGTCTTTCGGAGAGCGGATGACGACTTCCTTTCCGTCAATGCTGATGGTCCCCTCGTCGGGGAAGTAGATCCCCGAGAGCATGTTCATCAGCGTGGTCTTGCCGCTGCCGTTTTCACCCAGCAGGGCAAGAATCTCGCCGCGGTAGATGTCCAGCCAGACCTTGTCGTTGGCCAGGACGGAGCCGAAGCGCTTGGTGATGTTCCGCATTTCGACTGCGGCGATCTTGTTGTCCAAGGACATCACCCTCCTTTATCTTTATTAATGGCTAATGGCAACAATGCCGCAAAGGGCAGCGCGGCGGCGAAAAAGTCACTGCGCTGCCCTTTGCAGCATCAATGGCTAAGCCCAAGGTTCTCGGGCTTAGCCACGGAAGGTTCATCAGAATGCGGTGTCGAGCAGCGTGATGCCGTCGATCTGCAGATCAAAGTACGGAGCGGAGCGGAACTCGGACTCGTGGAAGTAACCGTCGGAGATGACCTCGGTGTCGCCCTCATAGGC